>JBGPQZ010000155.1:0-7163 GCA_041489335.1 Methylomirabilia bacterium | reverse complement strand
GCCGAGACGCCGAAGGCGCGCCGGAAGACCAAGCCGTCGGCCGCCTCGCGAAGGCGCCGGCTGGAGGCGAAACGCCGGCAAGGGCAGGCAAAGCAGGCCAGACGACCGCCCGGGCGGATCGACGACTAGCGGCGTCAGGCCACGGGAGAAGATCGAGCCATGACGACGAGCGGGCAGACGAGCCGACAGATTCCTGGAACGCAACGGACGGTGAGCTAGGTCGATCGTTCGCTCTGGCCGGGAGGGACGTGCGATGCCTGCAAGACGGCGCAGTCTGAAGGAGCTAGCCGGCGACCCGCGGTTCATCCCCGGCGTCTACAATTACTGCGACCGGTGGTGCGAGCGCTGCCCGCTGACGTCGCGCTGCCTCGTGTACGCGACGGAGCAGCAGGAGGAGGCGGTGGATCCGGCCGCGCGGGACATCCGCAATCGGGCGTTCTGGGAGGGCCTGGAGGGGATCTTCCGCGAGACGCACGAGATGCTCGATGAGATGCTCCGGGAGAGCGGCATCGAGCTTACGCCGCTGGATGCGAAGACGGAGCGGGCGCTCCGGCGATGGCAGGATGAGGCGCGAAACCATCCGTGTGCCGTCGCGGCGAGCGAGTACGGGCGAGCCGTCGAAGATTGGTTCAAGCAGGCCGAGCCGTGCTTTCAGGCACGCGCCGAGGCGCTGGCGAGCCAGCACCGGATCGGGCTGCCCGCCGCCGATCCGGAGAGCGACGCCCGCCGCCTCCAGGAAGCGACCGATGTCCTCCGATGGTACCAGCACCAGATCGCCGTCAAACTCATGCGGGCGGCGGGCTCTTCCCGGCGGGAGGACGAGTTGGACCTCGAGTTCGACCGGAGCGACGCCGACGGCTCCGCCAAGGTGGCGTTGATCGGCATCGACCGCTCCCTCGGCGCGTGGTCCGAGGTGCTCCGCCAGCTCCCCGAGGAGGAGGACCGCCTCCTGCCGCTCCTGGCTGCCCTCAGCCGCCTGCGCCGGGACGTCGAGACGGCCTTTCCCAATGCCCGCGCCTTCGCCCGCCCCGGCTTCGATACGGGCGATGCCGCGCCGCGTTGAGCGCGAGGATGTCACTTCCCGGGCTTGGCCTCGCCGGTGGGGAAGAGGAACTCGCCCGCGGTGTTGAACTGGGTGAACCAGAATCCTTCTCCCGAGTTCAGCCGGCCCTTGATCCGGTAGGAAAGGCCCACCCGGTCCTGCTTCTGGAGCTCGCCGATCTGCCGGAGGAAGCTTCCCAGACCGCTCACCACCTTCATGGTGATGACCGCCTCGCCGAAGCGCGGCACCACGCCCTTCTGGTCGCTCACGCCCTTGGCGAAGGGCTGGCCGTTGATCTCGAGGTCGAAGGCCACACCGTCGAACGCGATCTCGGTGTCGTTCGGGTTCAGGAGGCGGACCTTGATGTCGTAGCGCTGCTCCAGCACCCCGATCTCGACCGGGTTGAACTCGGCGATCGTCACGCTCAGAGGCTCGCGCGCGAAGTGCGCGCAACCGCCGAGGAAGCACAGGCAAGCCAGGAACCGCAGGCCGCGTTGCATCGTCATCCTCGCGCCCGATCCCTTCTCTCCACGGTTCGGACACCGCTCACTTCAGGAGGCCGATCACCTTCAGGAGGCCGCCGATCGTCTCGATCTCCCGCTGGATGAAGGCGTCGTGCTCCGGCCCCGTGAGGAAGGTGGCCGTCAGGCCGTTCTTGCTGAGGAAGCCCAGCCAATCGGGGTCCTGACTGGCCTTGGTGGCCGCTTCGACCAGGGTCTTCTTCACCGCATCGGGAATTCCCTTGGGCGCGGCCAGCCCCTGCCAGGCGCCCTGCGGGACGCCGAGGATTCCCAGCTCTTTCAGCGTCGGTACCTCCGGCAGCTTCTCGGTGCGCTTGTCGCTGAAAACGGCCAGCGTGCGGAGCTTGGCCTCGGCCCCGCCGTACGGCAGGACCTCCACCTGCGAGAAGATGCCGCTGCTCACATGACCGCCCAGGACGGCCGTGATCTCCTTGGCCCCGCCGGCGAAGTGGATGACGTTGAACTTGGCGCCGGTCTTCTGATTCAAGGCCTCGGCCGCCAGGTGGGTGAGGGCGCCGGAGCCCGCCGTGCCCAGGGTGATCTTGCCGGGCTCCTTCTTGCTGGCGTCGATGATGTCCTGCAGGGTCTTCCAGGGCGCGTCCGCCTTCACCGAGAGCACGAAGGTCTCCTGCGAGAGGCGGGCGATGTGGGTGAGATCCGTGGCGGGGAATTTCGCCGCGCCGAGGAGGCTGGTGCTCACCAGGAATCCGCCGATCACGCCCAGGGTGTGCCCGTCGGGCTTGGAGCCGTGCAGCTTGGTCGTGCCGATGGCGCTGCCGGCCCCGGGCACGTTCTCGACCACGATGTTCTGGTTGAGCTGCTTCTTCAGGGCCTCGGCGAAGGCGCGCCCGACGAGGTCGGTCCCCCCGCCGGGATTCATAGGGACGATGGCCGTGATGGGTCGGCTGGGGTACCGCTCCTGCGCCAGGAGCGGGGTGGCGAGGGTCACGGCCAGCAGGCAGAGGATCGGATGGAAAATGATCGTCGTCGCATTGTGGCTCCTCCTTCTTTGGGCACCCAGTGCGGCAGGATGAGATCACCATGGTACCAAAGCCGCTTTTCCCGTGTCCACGGGAATCCCGCGAAGGGGCGGGCCGCCCCCCAGCGCTTCTCCTTGACAACCACGGCCGGGCCGATCCATTCTACGCCGACGCGCGGGGGTGCCCCGGGGGGCGGTGGGAGACGCCGCCCTCGATCCTCTCGCGACGACCAGGGGCCAGATGACCGTGCCTGCGGCCTGAGGCGTCCAGCCAATGACCGGGCCCCGGCATGCCTGAGGCCGCTTGCCAGCCGGAGAGGAGGGTCCTGATGGGAGAGGTCCTGCGCCACACACTTGCCAGCCTGTTCGTGTTGTTGCTGAGCACTCTGCCCGCCGCAGCCGAGGAGGTGATCCGGCTCGCCCATGACGATCCGTTCGCCCCGTTTGCCATGAGCAAGGGGGGGAGATCCGAGGGGATCGTGATCGACATTCTCCAGGAGGCCCTCGCCAGGGGAACCGTCAAGCCGGTGTTCATCCCGGCCCACATGGACAAGGTCCAGGATCTGGTGAAGGCGGGAGAGGCCGACGGACTGGCCCTGCTGGCAGTCAACCCCGAGCGGCAACAGGTGTACGATTTCAGTGACCCACTCGTGATCACGGGGGGCGCCCTCTTCGTGGGGTCGCCCAGGCCAGCTCCGGCCGGCCTGCAGGAGCTGGAGGGGAAGCGGGTGGTGACGCCGCGCAAGGGACCGCTGGCCGGCTACATCCAGCGGCAATTCCCCAAGGTAGATCTCCTGACCGTGGAGGACTATCCGGCGGCGCTGAAGGCCGTGCTCGACGGAACGGCGGAGGCGGCGGCCCTGAACCCCCAGGTCGGCATGTACCTCGCCGGCCAGTTGTTCCCGGGCCGCTTCACTTCTCCCCCGCGCCTGTTTCTCGAGCTGCCTCTGGCCGCCGCGGTATTGAAGGGCACGCACGCCTCCTTCCTGGAACAGCTGAACGCGGGGCTGAGCCGCATACGGGCAGAGGGGGCCTACGCCCGAATCATCGAGAAGTGGGGCGGCCGATGATCCGTAGACGCGCGGTCGCCCGGCTCGGCACCATTCCCCTTCGAGCGAACGGAGGAGGATGACGATGAACTGTCGACAGAGAGGGCTGGCCGCCCTGCATCACCAGGAGCCCGACCGGGTGCCCCTGGACTTCGGCGGGCGCCAGACGACGCTCCACTACGGCGCGCACCAGGCCCTGATGCGGCACCTCGGCCTCAGCGGGCCGGAGCCCCCCATCCGCAGCTACCACACCTACCTGGTGGAGCCGGACCCACAGCTGCTCACGCGCTTCGAGCGGGTGAGCGCCGTGTTCTTCCCGAAGGCACCCGGCGACTACGTCTTCAAGATCGATCCCGCCACCAACACCTACGTGGACGAGTGGGGCACCACCTACTACATGCCGCCGGGCGGCTACTACTACGACATGCACCGGGTCCCCCTCCCCGAGGCCGAGACGGAGGCGGACCTCCAGAGGTACCGCTGGCCGAATCCCACCGACCCCGCGCGTATCGCAAGCCTGCCCGAGAAGATCCGGGCGACCTACGAGGCCGGCGAGAAGGTCGTCATGATGTGCGGCGCCATGCCCGGCCTGTGGGAGCACTCCTGGTACATCTTCGGACTCGAGCAGGCGTTCGTGAATCTGGCGAACAACCTGCCGCTCATGGAAGCCTTCAGCGAACGCGTCCTGGCGTGGCAGATCGCCTACTGGGACATGGTCCTCGATCAAGTGGGCGACTGCATAGACGTGGTCCAGCTCAACGAGGACCTGGGGAGCCAGCACGGCCCGATGATGGCCCCGGCCACGTTCCGAAGGATCTACAAGCCGAGGCTGCAGCGGCTCATCGCGGCGATCAAGCGAAAGACGAAGGCTCGCGTCTACCTGCACTCCTGCGGCTCCATCTACCGCATGATCCCCGACCTCATCGAGATCGGTGTGGATATCTTGAATCCGGTGCAGGTGAACGCGGCGGAGATGGACTCGGCGCGGCTCAAGCAGGAGTTCGGCGAGGACCTCACATTCTGGGGCGGCGGCTGCGACCCGGTGGTCATGGGGATGGGAACGCCCGCCCAGGTGGCGGAGGAGGTGAAGCGGCGGATCCACGACCTGGCGCCGGGCGGCGGCTTCATCTTCGGCTCGGTCCACAACATCCAGGCCAACGTGCCGCCGGAGAACATCGTCGCCATGTTCGACACCGCCCGCGACTGCGGCGGGTATCCCATCGGCGTGTAGACAGCTCCAGGCCATCGGGTGCATACTCCACGACACGGCTCCTGCACCGTGGAGGTGCCTCGCCACTATTCGACGAGCGTGATTGGAGGGAGATCCATGATGCGATTCCAGGGGAAGGTGGTCCTGATCACCGGCGCGGGTGTGGGCATCGGGCGGGCCGCCGCGGTCCGCTTCGCCAAGGAAGGGGCGAAGGTGGCGGTGAACTCCCTGACGCCGGCCAACGGCATGGAGACGCTGCGCCTCCTGAAGCAGGCGGGGGGCGAGGGGATCTACATCCAGGGAGACGTGTCCAGGGACGCCGATGCGCGACGCATGGCGGACGAGACGGTCAAGGGCTTCGGCCGGATCGACGTGCTGGTGAACAACGCGGGCATCGTCCTGCCGGGCAAGGTGGACAACACGTCCGAGGAGGATTGGGACCGGACCATGGCGGTCAACCTGAAGGGTCCCTTCCTGGTTTCCCGGTGCGTCATCCCGGAGATGCGGAGGACCGGGGGAGGCGTCATCGTCAACACCGCCTCGGTGGTCGCCATCAAGGGGGTGAAGGATCGGGCCGCCTACTCGGCGTCCAAGGGGGGACTCTGGGCCCTCACCAAGGCCATGGCCGCCGACTACCTCGCGGACAAGATCCGGGTGAACTGCATCTGCCCGGGGACGACGTACACCCCCTCGCTGGAGCGGCGCATCCAGGCGTTTGCCGACCCGGAAAAGGCGCGAGCGGACTTCATCGCGCGGCAGCCCATGGGTCGGCTCGGGACGGACGAGGAGATCGCCGCCGCGATTCTCTTCGCCGCCTCGGACGAGGCGGGCTTCCTGAACGGCGCCACCATTTCCATTGACGGAGGCATGACCATCTAGCGCGGCAAGCCAGCAGCAGGGCGGAGATCCAACGGCTCCTTACGCGCGTTGAGCGGGGGGAATGAGCATGATATCCGGCAGACTGGAAGGGTGGCGAGGCATCGGGGGGGCTCCGGGCCTGGAGCCCGGCTTCAAGTTCCTGGAGCGGTCCGATCTCGCCGCATTGCCCATGGGAAAGCACGAGATCCTCGGCGACTCGGTGTATGCCCTGGCCATGAAATCTCCTTCCCGGGCCCCCGAGGCCGGGCAATTCGAGTCGCATCGGGAATACATCGACATTCAGTACCTGGTTTCCGGTGAGGAAATCATCGGCGTGGCGGCGATTGAGGAATTGCAGGTCGTGACCCCCTATGATGCGGCCAAGGACATCGTCTTCTATGCCGTGCCTGGGAGCTACCAGGAGCTGGAAATCCGCTCCGGCCATTTCGCCGTGCTCTTCCCCGGCGAGGGCCACCTGCCGATGTGCCACTCACACGGCCCCCATGAATTGCACAAGGTCGTTGTCAAAGTGAAGATGGATTATTGGGAAGCGCACCGGAAGCGATGAAGAAGGAGGAGTCCCCGATGAAGATGAAGGCCCTGATCAAGGAAACGCCCGAGAAGGGTGCCGTCCTCAAGGAGGTCGAAGTCCCCCCCATCCGGGAGAACGAGGTCCTGGTGAAGGTGAAGAAGGCGGCCATTTGCGGGACGGACATTCACATCTACTTCTGGAGCGCCTTCGCCCAGCAGCGCCTCAAGCTCCCCATGATCTTCGGCCACGAGTTCTGCGGCGAGGTGGTCGAGGTGGGGAAGAACGCGAAGCGCCTCAAGCAGGGGGACCTGGTGGCCGTGGAGACCCACATCCCCTGCGAGACCTGCTTCCAGTGCAACACGGGCCTCATGCACGTCTGCAGGGACATGAAGATCATCGGCGTCCACACCACGGGCACCTTCAGCGACTACGCCGCCATCCCGGAGATCTGCGCCTGGAAGCTCTCGCCCGGCACTCCACCCGACGTCGGCGCCGTCTACGAGCCCTTCGGCATCGGGGTCCACGCCTTGGCCAAGCACAAGGTCGCGGGGAAGCGCGTGCTCATTACCGGGGCGGGCCCCATCGGCCTGTTCGCCCTGGCGGTGGCCCGGATGAGCGGGGCCATGAAGATCTTCTCGTCCGACGTCAGCGACGAGCGGCTGGCGCTGGCCCGCCGGATGGGGGCGGACGTGGTCCTCAATCCCCAGAAGGTCGACGTGGTCAAGGAGATCATGAGGGAGACCGGCGACTTCGGGATCGACATCTTCGTCGAGCTGTCGGGGAACGGCGAGGCCTGCCGCACCGGTCTCAAGGCGCTGCGGCGCGGCGGCGCGGCTTCCCTGGTGGGGCTCTTCAACAACCCGGTGGAGCTCGATCTCGTCAACGACGTGATCTATAAGGAAGCGACGGTGTACGGGATCACCGGTCGGACCATGTTCTCCACCTGGACCGAGGCGGTCGACATCCTGGACT
>JBGPQZ010000154.1:0-7168 GCA_041489335.1 Methylomirabilia bacterium | reverse complement strand
CTTCTTCGGGCGCGTCAACTTCCTGGTGGGGGGGGTGGTCTGGTGGGGGGCCGACGGGGCCCGCCTCAGGGTTCGCGGACGCGGGCGGGTGCGGCCGTCGCCCGTGCGCGCCGGGTACCCACCTGCCGGGGGGTACCCGACCGCGGGCAGGTCCCCCAGCGGAGGTTGGCTGCGGCCCAGCGAGGCCGCGACGGCCGTGGTGCGACCGGAGACGATTCGCGTCGCGCCGCTGCTTCCCGGCGCCGATCCCCTGTTCACTGGAACGATCCGGCGGGTCGTCTACCTGGGGGCCACCGCGGAGTATGAGATCGACTGGGAGGGCACGACGCTCCTGGCCGTGATCGGGAGCCCGTTGGAGCAGGGCGTCCTGGCCGAGGGGACACGGGTGGGATGGGACTTCCCGACGGCCACCACGCACCTCTTGCCCGCAGAGCCGACGGCGTGACGTAGCGGCCGCCCCGGCCCCGGTCGGGGCAATTTCCTTTCCCGCGGTCCCAACGTGGACTAGAATACCGTTACAAGCGTCTCTCTATCTAGAAGTGTTGTCTTCCGCGCCCCTCATCCATCTCTCTCCCCCGATGAACCCGGGGTGCGGGGAGAGGGGCTGGCGGGTGATCGGGTGGGCGAAGCAGCGAGACCTCGAACTGAGGGGGAACATGGCCAAGTCCAAAGAGCAACTCACCGAACTCTACCTCCCTGGGTGGGATAGCGAGGAGCACGTCCGCGTCAGCCGCAATCGGACGGGAGAGCTGGAGATCCACTTCACGGGGACGTGCGAGGGGTGTCGAGAATCCTTCGCCGACATGCAGCGCACCATCCAGGCCATCTCCCAGAAGACGTCCCTGACCATCCCCGAGGCCACCGCCTTCTACCTCGGCTTCACCGTGGGCGTGGACAGCGTGCGCCGCTACCACCGTCTGGGGGACTTCCTGGACGACGAGGAGATCCTGGAGGATTTCTTCGGTGGGAAGTCTACGGCGGGACGGTTTCATTGAGGAACAGCCGCTGGCTGCCAGCCTTCCGCGCAGGATTTGCAGGCCGCAGCACGTTTCTCGGGTTCGAGCCCGCTGGAGGCGGGCAGGACCCGCCCGTGCTGGGCCGTCGGCCCGTTCCCGGCAGCCAAGATCCGGTAACCCTCCTCGACGGATGCCGCCAGCACGGCGTTCGACGGCGAGTCAGACGAATAGGAACAAAGCGCTGGCCAGCAACCGGTCACCCCTGGCGCGAACGGCCATGGGGTGACCGGTTTTTGGCGATGCACCTGAGCTTCCATCGTACAACCGAGGCGCAGACCTCTCGTCGGAGCGTCGCGGTTGATTGTTTTCCACCCGCTGCGTGGTCCGCCGATAGTCGCTGATTCGTGTTCCTGGAGGCGAACTTCACCTGCGCGGAACAGATCGGGCTGCGATGGATTCGGGCGGCTTGTGCGATTGGCTGGAGCCGGAGTCCCAGTGAGGCGGGGATTCTGCCGGGAATCTCAGGTGGCCCGCATGAAGGCGAGGCCCCGCTCTCTCCCTGACCCCGGCGCACGGCCTCTTTCGATCGAGAGAGCCGACAGCGAGATCCGACAGGATCTCTTCAATCCTTGTGGCTGTCCCTGTCAGGCCTCGGCTCGTGGCTCATCTGCCATGATCCGCTCGCCCGCCATCACGGGGACCACATCCGCCACGTCGAGTTGAGCGCAGATGTCGAGGTCGCGGCCCAGGCCGATGGCCAGGATCCGCCGCCCCCAACCGGCCTCGTGGAGGAGTCTGGGGAGGTCAGTCGCATATTCCCTCCACAGAAGCCGACAGGCCCTCGCCCCATCCCCGAGCGTGAGCGGTCCACCCCGCCCCACCGCTCGCTCCACGATTCCCCCCGCGCACACCGCGTCTTCGAGCGAGAAGATCCCTTCGTAACCGGAGCACACGATCAAGCAGTCTTCGCCGCGAGCCACGAGCCAGTCGGCGACCGCGCCGCGGTTCATGAGCGCCCCGATGGCCACCGCCGTCCCCGACCCCACGGCGCGCAGGGTCTTGGTCCCGTTGGAGGTGCACAGGATCACGTCCCGCCCCGCCACCGCCTCGCGCGTGAACTCGCGCGGGGAGTTGCCCAGGTCAAAGCCGGGGATGCGTTTCCCGCCGCGCTCCCCGGCGAGGATGGCAGCCGGTTCGGCCGCCTTCGCGGCTTTCGCCTCTGCGGGGTCCGCCACGGGAAGGATGGACCGGCAGCCGTTTTGAAAGGCGGTCACGATCGTCGTTGACGCGCGAATCACGTCGATGACGATCGCCGCCCGTTCCGGGCGAGGACGGGCCGGGAGTTCGCAGGGGAGAAAGAGGACGTCGAGGTGCATGGATCTGGGGTCTCGGGATTGAGGACTCGGGGTTCGGGAACGCCCGGGCGTCCACGCACCCCGAGTCCCGAGCCCCGAATCCCTTGAGGGCTATCGTTCGAGCCGGAAGAGCAGTTTCTGCTTGCCGATCTCGATCTCGTCCCCGTGCTTCAAGATGTGCTCCGTCACCTTCTCGCCGTTGACCCGAGTGCCCGCCATGCCGCTCAGGTGAAGGAGCTTGAACTGCCCCTCCTTGGTCCGTACGATCTTCGCGTGCTCCTTGCCCACAAACATCCCCGAGAGCTTGATCTGGCAGGAGGCGCCGCTCCCCAGCAGGATCTCTTCCTCTTCCAGGGGGAGCTTCTTCAGGTCCGGCAGGATCAGGCGCGGGCGCAGCGCGGGCGCGGCCGCCTCGGTCTTGCCCGTGGGGGCCTTGGCCCCCATCACCTGGGCGAGGGCGGCCGGGTCGATGTACATCGTCTTCTGCCCGGTGTCCGCGGCGGGTGCCGGCTTGGGAGCCGCCTCGCCCTCCTTGGGGATCCGGTAGACGAGCCGGTGCTTCACGATCACGATCTCGTCGCCGTCCTGTAGTTCGTGGCTCGTGACCTTCTGCCCGTGGACGAACGTGCCGTTGGCGCTGCCCAGGTCCTCGATGACGATCTGCTCGCCCTTGACGCGGATGGCGGCGTGGCGCCGAGAGACGCCGGCGTTCTCGATGACGATGCTGTTGCCCGTCGTCCGGCCGATCGTCAGTTCGCCGCTGGCCAGCGAGAAGACTCCCAGCTGTTTCTCCCCGAGGAAGAGGACGACCTCTGGGATGGGTCCCTTGAACATCGGTGTCCGCGTCGGTTCCGGCGCAGGCGCCGACGGCGTGGGTGGCGGCCCGGCCGGAGCAGCCTTGATGGTCACGGTCCGCGGGCTCATGACCTCGGGCGAGGGCCCTCTGGGGGCTTCAGGGTGCGCCGGCTTCGGCGCCTCGGGCGCTGCCATCTTGAGCGGTTCAGGCGGTTCCGGCCTCGGCGGCTCGGGGGGCGCCGGTGGGGGAGCCATCGGGGGCGCCGGTGGCGCCTCGACCATGATGGACGCCTCGGCGGCGCTCTCCAGCTTCAGTTGCGGGATCGCCTCCTCTGCCTCGATCTTGGCCACCACCTTCAGGAAGACCTCGGAGAGCTGCCCCCGGGTCTCGGGTGTGACCAGGCTCATGTCGCCGGCGGGGAGGACGCGCGTCTCCTCGTAGACGGAGAGCTGCACCCCTCCGGGCGGCCGCGTGTAGCCGTATACCAAGAGCTGATCGCTCGGGGTCGCCTCCTTCAGGGCCTCGGCGCCGGACGGCGGGAAGAAGTTCGTGGCCGGCTTCCCCTTGCTGCAGATGGTCACCGCCCATTCCTCGCCAGAGCGGAGGCCCAGGATCGCGTCCACGCCCCGCTCGGCCACCTTCTGCAGGGTCCGCTCCATGTCCACCTGGTCCGTCTCCAAGGTGAGGGCGGGGTGGTGATGGAACAGGACCATCATCCCCAGGAGCAGCCTCTTGTCCGCCACGAAGAACGAGAGCGGTGAGGCAGGATGTCGGGCGTAGGCGGCGAAGAACTCGTGGATCTCCTGGAAGGAGAGCTCGTGCCCCACCACGCGCCCGGCCCCGTAGGGCGCCCCGTTCACCACGAAGAGGAGCCACGCTTCCTCGGGATGCGCCTGCAAGAAGTAGCCGTCGCCAATGTGGCGCTCCTGCGTGATCTTGACGAACAGCGCGTCAAACTTTGTCAGCGGCACTTCCTTGGCGTCCAGGGTGGTGGCCGTTGCAGGAAACTTGGGATTCGACATCGTGTCTCCTTGCGTGCGGGTGCGCCCGATCCACACCCTGGGTCCTCAGAGCACCCCCAGGCATCATCCGACCGACCGCGCGGCACCCCCGCGACGTGGATCTGATCGCCGGGAGGTCCGCCGCGATGGCCCCCTCGGTGGGCCGACCTAGCGTGTCGCCTTGAGGGTCAGGATGTGCCTCCCGATGGAAATCCAGTCGTTGGGGCGAAGCTCCGTCCGGTCGATCCGATGGCCGTTCACGAAGGTCCCGTTCGTGCTCTGGAGGTCCGTCACGATGACCGATTGCCCCTCCAGCGCGACCTGCGCGTGCTTGCCCGAGACCCCCATGTGATCGATGACGATGTCGTTCTCCGCGTGCCGTCCGATCGTGAGGCTCGGACGGTCCAGCGGATACTCGCGAATCTGCACTCCCTGGAAGCTCACCACCAGCTTCATGCCCACGATCGCCCCCGACTCAACCGCGGAAGATGCGGGACAGCCACCCGAGCAGTCCCCGCCGGCTCGATCCCGCCCCACGCGGGGCCGCCTGTGGTGGGCGCCCGCGGCGTGGGCGAGGCCCCTCGCCCGCATCGGCCCGCACCAGCATAACTGTGACGTTGTCGTCGCCCCCCTTGAAATTCGCGCGCTCCACCAGGCTCTGGCAGGCCTGCTCCATGTCGCCGGCGCGCTCCTGGAGGATGGCCAGGATCTCGTCGTCCTCCAGGAGATCCGACAGGCCGTCGGAGCAGAGGAGGAGGATGTCTCCCACCTGGGCCGGCTGCTCTGCCACGTCGATCTCGACGCTCTCCTTGAGGCCCAGGGCGCGCGTGATCATGTGGCGGTACTGCGACTCCTGCGCCTCCTCGGGCGTGATGATCCCTTTATCCACCTGCTGCTGGACGAAGGAGTGGTCGCGGGACACCTGCTCGATCGCCCCGCCGCGGACCCGGTAAATCCGGCTGTCCCCCACATGGGCGAAGGTCAACCGTTCGCCCACGGCGAGCACCGCCACCACCGTGGTGCCCATGCCCTGGTAGTCGCGCCGCTCCTTGGCCGCCTCGAAGATCAGGCGGTTGGCCAGCCGGATGCTGCTCAGCAGGAAGTTGGCCTCCGCCGAGCAGCCGGGATCCTCCGGGCCCACCACGGCCACCGGATCCCCCGCCAGATATTTCGCCATCCACTCGTGCATCGTCTCCACGGCCAGGTGGCTGGCCACCTCCCCCGCGGCGTGTCCCCCCATCCCGTCCGCCACCACGAAGAGGCCGAGCTCCGGCGCGAGGCAGAAGCTGTCCTCGTTCCCCTGGCGCTTGCATCCCACGTCCGTCTTGGCAGCCGCCGCGTATTGCATACGTCTCACCCCTCCGGGGTTCCGGGTGGGACCTCAAATCGCTGCGTGGCGCCGGCCGCAGTCGGTGCGGCCTGCGTCCCGCCGGGAGCACCAGGCACGCCCGCTCGCGGCGGGGCACCCTTCCCCGTCTGGGCCATGGCCTTGTCCAGCCGCTCCCGCAGGGCCCGCAGCGTCTTGGCGAACTCTTCGCCGGTCTGGAAGCGCTGGGTCAGGTCCTTTGCCAGCGCCTTCTCGATGAGCTTCTGGAAGATGGGCGGCAGCTTGGGCACGAAGTCGGTCATGGGCGGCGGCGGGCTGCTGGTGATCTGGAACATGATGGTGGCGATGGATTCCCCCCGGAAGGGGCGCTCGCCGGTCAGCAGCTCGTACAGGACCACGCCCAGCGAAAACAGGTCGGAGCGCCCGTCCACCTTCTTGCCCGCGATCTGCTCGGGCGACATGTAGCTCGGGGAGCCCATCACCACGCCGGTCTTGGTCTGGGAGGAAGAGACGACCCGGGCGATCCCGAAATCGGTCACCTTCACCTCGCCGTTCTCGAGCAGCATGATGTTGGCCGGCTTGATGTCGCGGTGGACGATCCCGTTCTTGTGGGCGTAATCCAGGGCGTCGGCCGCCTTGGCGCAGATCTCCAGCACCCGCGGCCACGACAGGAGGCCGTCCTTCTTGCAGTAGCTCTCCAGGTCCTTGCCCGACAGGTACTCCATGGCGATCCACGCCACGTCCATCTCTTCGCCGCTGTCGTAGATCGTGAGGACGTTGGGGTGGTTGAGGCCGCCCGCCGCCTGGGCCTCGCGGAAGAAGCGCTCCTTCACCTGGGGGAGCTGGGCCTCTTCCACGTCGTCGAAGTGCACCGTCTTGATGGCCACCGTCCGGTTGATCTTGGGGTCCAACCCCTGGTAGACGATCCCCATGGCCCCGCGACCCAATTCTTTGACCAGCTCGTAGCGCCCCAGGGTCGGCCGCTCCACCCCTTCCAGGATGGCCGTACCCTCCCCCCGCTTCGACCCACCCACCGGGCCGAAACTGGGGGTCGTGGCCGCCGCCTTCACCTTGACCATCCGATCCTGGACGTCCCGGAAGCTCTTGCCCACCGAGGCGATCCGTTCGTACACGGTGAGGGCCTTGGCGGGCTGGCGCTTGCGCTCGAAGTCCAGGGCCAGGTTGTAGAGCACTCCCTTGATCTCGTCGTCCACGGGGATGTGGGAGAACTTCTCCCAGGCCAGGTCCAGCATCCCCTTCCCTTGGAAGGTGAGCCCCAGGAGTTTGTTGGCCTCGTCGCTCTGCTCCTCCACGATCTCCTTCTCCCGCTCGACCTTGAGGAAGCCCCGGGCGGTGATGGCCAGGTAGTTCAGCAGGACCAGCAGGGCCGGGTAGGCGACGGGCAGCCAGATGCCGCCCGTGGCGAAGGCCACGAGGCCCGCGGCGAGGACGCCGCCGAAGAGAACCGCCCCCACGGCCGACCCCAGGCCCGCGCCCAGGCGCGGCATGAGGAACGCGGTGAGGAGGCCGAGGACCAGGATCGTCAGCAGCTCGTACAACTCCACCCAGAAGGGCCGCGTGAGGAAGTGCCCCGCCTGGATGTTGGCGATCAGGTTGGCGTGTGTGATGACCGCCCCCTTGCTGATACCAGTGGTGCCGCCCGTATATTGGAGCAGGGCAACGTCGGACGCCTTGACCTCGATCTTGGGCGAAGACGGGGGGTAGCCCTGGAT
>JBGPQZ010000153.1:0-7168 GCA_041489335.1 Methylomirabilia bacterium | reverse complement strand
GGACGGCTGACCTCGTGCCCCGATGCTTCGTCAGCGTGACGACCCAAGCGACGCAAGTGGCGCGGCCGCACTCGCCCCTGAAGATGGGGCCCCGGAGGATCACGCAATGGCGGGTGGCGGGGCGCATCGAAGTGGGGCTGGCAAGCCATGGCGGAGTCGAGGCTGACACAACTTGTCGTACTTGGCAACGTATTCCCGTCCCGTATTCCGGGCTGGCCTCCCACGGCCCAGCTGCAGGGCCGCCGGCGTGCGCCTGCGGCGCGCGCCCGTGCGGGACTCGCCTCCCGCACCCTGGAAGTCTGCGGCTACACCGGCCGCGCCGTCGCCGACCTCCTGGGGGGCCGCCCGTCGGCGGTCTACCGGGCTGCTCAGCGAGGACGCGCCACCCGTGGGCGGTGGGAGGGGCTGCTCCCAGCCGGCGAGACGAAGAAGAACATTCGGAAGCAACGTATGACGGGAATTTCCCCCGGCTGGTGGAGCGGCTCGAGCAGCTGCGGACCCTCGCCATCGAGCCGGAGCGCGCCACCCGAGTCCACCAAAACATCTGGCTCCAACTCGCGCGCAAAGGGGGGCGGAGCACGGTGCAGCATCTCGCGGAACTCGATCCGCTCCGGCGGCATGCCACCCTCACGGCGGTGGTCCTGGAGTTGATCGCCACCTTGACCGACGAAGCCCTCATCATGTTCGACCGCCTGATCGGCCGCCTCTTTCATCGGGGATGTCCAGAGCATGCTCACGATGGCGCGCCATCTGGGAGTCGCTGTCTCGCCTCTGCGTGACGGGTCGGTGACGATTACCGCTGGAAAACCGGCCGGCTCCGAATTGCCGCTGCAGCTCTCGTCCCGCATCCGCGGATCGATTCTCTTCGCCTCGTCGTTGCTCGCGTCGCCAGCACCCTGGGCGACACCTCGACCGTGACCTACATCACGGCGACCGGAAAGGAGATCCCCGCGACGGCGCTGGCCAGCCGGGCCCCGTAGAGCCTTACGGTTTGCCAGGCTTGACTCTGACTCTGAATGCGCTCCGGAACCTACGTCCTCAATCGCGAACGCCGGACCACCCAGCGTGCCGTGGGGAGCCCGGCGTTCCTGGCGCGGTATGGTCCCCACCGGCGTGGTCGGCCAAGAATATAAATCATGCCTTCGCAGAATCAAAGGGTTAGACACTAAATGGTGTCCGGTACCTTTTTGGGATTCATCTGCCGGGTTTCCGCTTGACAGTCGCCGCTTCGCCGGGGGATTCTGCTTCTCGCTCGAATACATGCATCCCACCGTCGGGGTCCCTGCAATGTGGCAGTCTACTCGGGGAGCAGGTCGGGTTCACTGGGGGATTCTCACCACCCGATGGCACACGAGCCAGGATGCCCCGCCCGCTCTCCGGTTGATCCGCGAGTGTCTGTAAGCGAGCCGGCCGTGTCGCCCTGTGACCGGGACTTTCACACAATCCAGAGGAGGGGAGCTCATGGCAGCGTGCGTTGAGACCGAACGGAGGCTACGAGACCTGGCGGAGTGTTTTCGATCGGCCCAGTTGAGTCGCCGCGAGTTGATCCAGCGCGCCGGGCTGCTGGTCGGGGGCTCCGCACTGGCGTCATTCCTGGCGACCTGCGCGCCGGCGTTGGCCGCCGCGCCCAGCAAGGCCCCGGCAGGCCAGCCGGCGGCATCCGAGGCGCAGCCCAAGAAGGGCGGCTCGCTGAAGGTCGCCATCTTCGGGGAAGCCCCGTCACTGGACCCCATGTTCACCACCGCCACGATCACCAAGAACCTCGCCAGCCAGATGTTCGAGGGGCTGGTCAGCAACGACCTGAAATTGCGGCCGCAGCCCGACCTGGCCGAGAGCTACGAGATGAGTCGCGACGGGAAGACGGCCACCTTCAAGCTCCGCAAGGGCGTCACCTTCCACAACGGGAAGGAGATGACCTCCGCCGACATCGTCGCCTCCCTGCGGCGCTTCACGACCCTCGCCAATCGGGGCAAGGTCATCGCCGGGCGACTGGACGACATCAAGGCCCGGGACAAGCACACGGTGGTGATGACCTTCAAGCAGCCCACCGGTCGCCTACCGCTGTTCCTAGCGATGGGCGAAGGCATCATGATGCCGGAGGAGATCGCCACCAAGTACATGAAGGAGCAGCTCAAGGAGTTCGTCGGCACCGGCCCGTTCAAGTTCGTGGAGTGGCAGCCGGACCGCTTCACCCGCCTCACCCGCTTCGACAACTACGCCGTGCAGCCCGGCGAGCCCAACGGCTGGGTGGGCCGGAAAACGGCCTATCTGGACGAGATCTTGGTCATGCCCGTGCCCGAGGACTCCGTCCGCGCCGATGGCGTGATCACCGGGGAGTACCACTTCGGCGAGTTGCTCAACCCGGACTCGTACGACAGCCTGAAGTCCAACTCCAACGTCAACGCCTACATCGTCAAGCCGTATTTCTGGTCCGCCATCCACTTCAACAAGAAGCAGGGGATGTTTACCGACCTCAAGATGCGCAAGGCGTTCAAGCTGGCCATCGACCTGGAGCCGGGCTGGCGCGCCGCCTGGGGCAAGCCGGAGTTCTGGCGGCTGCAGCCGGCCATGGGGGCCCCCGAGACCCCCTGGTACACCGAAGCCACCAAGGGGGAGTACAACAAGAAGGACCCCGACCAGGCCAAGGCGCTGCTCCGGGAGGCCGGCTACAAGGGCGAGCCGGTGCGCTGGCTGACGACCAAGGAGTACTCCTACAACTACAATTTCGCCCTGGCCACCAAGTCCCAGCTGGAGGCCGTCGGCATGAAGGTGGACCTGCAGTTGGTGGACTGGGCCACGCTGATCCAGCGTCGCGCCAAGCCGGAGCTGTTCGACGTCTTCGTCACCGGCCACGACACTCCGAACCACCCGGTGTTGATGCCCTTCATGAACCCCAACTGGCCCGGCTGGTGGGACACGCCCGAGAAGAACAAGTTGTACAACGACCTCTTCGCCGAGGTGGACGACAAGAAGGCCAATGCCCTCGTCGAGGAGATGGAGCGGCTGGTCATGAAGGAAGTCCCCTACGTGAAGATCGGAGAGTACTTTGGGCTGCGCGGGATCCGGAAGGAGTTGAAGGGATACGTCAATCCCGTGCACTTCTTCTTCTGGAACTGCTGGCTTGCTTGACGGGGGACAACGTAGGAAAACCAGATGCTGGCCTACCTCATCCGGCGCGTTCTGCTGGCGATTCCGGTCATATTCGTGGTGGCCGCGGGAGTGTTCCTGCTGCTCTACCTGACCCCCGGCGACCCGGTGTCGGTCATCCTGGGTCCCGACGCGTCTCCACAACGCGTCGACGAGTTGCGTCAGCAGCTCGGGCTGGACCAGCCCGTGGCAGTCCAGGTGACCCGCTGGTTCGGCCGGCTCCTCCACGGCGACCTGGGACAGTCCATCTATCTCAACCGGCCGGTGGTCCAGACGATCCTGGAGCGGACCGAGCCGACCCTGATGCTGACCCTGCTCGCCACCCTCTTTGCCATCCTGGTGGGTCTCCCCATCGGGATCGTCTCGGCGACGCGGGTCGGGAGCTGGGCCGACCTCGGCGCCATGTTGGTGGCCCTGGGGGGCATCTCCATGCCCTCCTTCTGGGTGGGGCTGAACCTGATTTTCGTCTTTGCCGTGATGCTGGGCGTGCTGCCGGTGGCCGGCTACCAGCCCCTCAGTGCGGGCCTCTGGGGAAATCTTCGCTACCTGATACTGCCGGCCGTGACCCTGGGGTTCGCCCAGGCGGCCCTCCTGGCCCGCATGTCCCGCTCCCTGATGCTGGAGGTGCTGCAGGAAGACTATGTGAGAACGGCCAGATCGAAAGGTGCGGCGGAGCGGAAGGTGGTGCTGTACCACGCCCTGCGCAATGTCATGGTGCCGCTGGTCACGGTCATGGGCTTGACGTTCGCCATCCTGATGGGCGGGGCGGTCATCACCGAACAGGTCTTCAACATCCCCGGGATCGGGCGGCTCCTGGTGCAGTCGGTGCTGCGCCGGGACTACCCGGTGGTGCAGGGGATCGTGCTGGTCATCGCCTTCAACTACGTCGTCATCAACCTGGTGGTGGATATCCTGTATGGGATCTTCGATCCCCGAATCCGCCACTCCTAGCGCGGACAGAACGACCATGGTGGAGGAGCAAAGTTGTCGACAACGACGGCGCCCGCCGAGGGGGCGCGCCGGGAGCGGCCCTGGTACGTGATGGCGCTCCGCAACCGGCGGCTGGTCATCGGGAGCCTCCTGCTGCTGGGCTTGCTGCTCGTGGCGGTCCTGGCGCAGGTCCTGGCCACCCACAGCCCGTTGCTCGTGCGCCCAGAGATCCGCCTCTCTCCTCCCAGCGCGGAGCACCGCTTCGGCACCGATAACTTCGGCCGCGACCTGTACAGCCGGACCGTCTACGGCGCCCGGATCTCCCTCTTGGTCGGCGGGACGGTCGCCCTGCTGGCGGCTCTGGCCGGCACGAGCTTCGGGCTCCTGGGGGGCTACTACCAGCGGGTGGACCTTGTCCTGATGCGCATCATGGACGGCATGATGGCCTTCCCCGGCATCGTCCTGGCGGTGGGCATCATGGCGGCCATGGGTCCCCACGTCGCCAACGTCATCGTGGCGCTCGCCATCGTGCAGGCCCCGAGGGTGGTGCGGGTGGTGCGCAGCGTCGTGATCAGCCTCCGCCAGATGCAGTACGTGGAGGCGGCCCGGTGCATGGGGGTGTCCGACTGGCGGATGCTCCTGCGCCACATCCTGCCGAACTGCATCTCGCCGCTGGTGGTGCAGTGCACCTTCATTTTCGGTGAGGCCGTCTTGGGGGAGGCGTCCCTCTCTTTCCTGGGGGTGGGGGCGCCGCCCGAGATCCCCAGTTGGGGCGTGATCCTGGGGGAGGCGCGGCTGTATATCCGGACCGCCCCGTGGATGATGTTTCTGCCCGGAACCGCGCTCACCCTGACCGTCCTGGCCTTGAACCTGGTGGGTGACGGGATCCGCGATTGGCTGGACCCGCGGCTGCGAAAGACGATGTGATCCCGTGAGGAGGCACTGAGATGTTTGATTGGCGAATTGGGCAGGCGAGGATCATTGATGGCTCCGGAACCCCCTGGTTTCGAGGCGACGTGGGAATCCGGGATGGGCGCATCGTCGCCATCGGCGACTTGAAGGGAGCCCGGGCGACGCGCGAGTTGGATGCCGGCGACCGGTGCCTGGCGCCGGGCTTCATCGACGCCCACACGCATTCCGACTTCTCGCTCCCCACCTTCCCTCGCGGCGAGAGCCGGATCTCCCAGGGGGTCACGACGGAGGTGGGCGGGAACTGCGGCTTTGCCCCGTTCCCTGTGGACCCGGATCGGCTTGACCTGCTGCGCGACTCCAGTTCCTTCATCGCCTCGAGCCTCTCGTGGGAATGGCGGTCCGCCGCGGACTTCCTTCGGCACCTGGAAAGCAAGCCGCTGAGCCTGAACTTCATTCCCCTGGTGGCGCACGGGGCGGTGCGAGTGGCGGTGATGGGCTTCGACCGCCGCCCGCCCAGTGCGGCCGAGATGGAGCGCATGCAGGCGCTGGTTGCCGAGGCCATGGAGGCGGGAGCCGCGGGGATCTCTTCGGGCCTTGCCTATGCCCCCGGTATCTTTGCCGCCACGGAGGAGCTGGTGGAGTTGTGCCGGGTGGTCGCCCGGTACGGCGGCATCTACGCCACGCACATGCGGGACCAGGAGGCGGGGCTCCTGGACTCGGTGGAGGAGTCTCTCCGGGTGGGGCGGGAGGCCGGTGTCCCGGTGCAGATCTCCCACCACAAGGCCATGGGCGAGGCCTACTGGGGGCGGGTGAAGGACAGCCTGGCCCGGGTGGACGAGGCCAGGGCTGCCGGGCAGGATGTGACCCTCGACGTGTATCCCTACACGGCCGTCAGCACCACCGTGACCCGATTCCTGCCCGCGTGGACCCTGGAGGGGGGCGTCGGGGCCCTGCTGGACCGGCTGCGCACGCCGGGCCTGCGGGCGCAGATCGTCCAGGAGGCGAGTGCGGACCGCTCGGTCAAATGGGGAAACGTCCTGGTGGCCGCCGTGCGAAAGCGAGAGCATGCAGCCTGCGAGGGCATGACTCTCGAGGCCCTGGGGAAGGCGCACGGCAAGCCGCCGCTGGAGGCGGCGGTGGATCTGATCGTGACCGACGGGGCGCCGTTTCCCATCATCCGCTTCATCATGGCCGAGGAGGACGTCCAGTACGTACTGCGCCATCCCGCCGTCATGATCGGGAGCGACGGATACGCCATGTCGCCCGCGCTGGGCTCGAAGCCGCACCCCCGGAGCTACGGGACCTTCACCCGGGTCCTGGGAGAGTACGTCCGCGAGAGACGGGTGCTGTCGCTGGAGGAGGCCGTGCGCAAGATGACCGCTTTCCCGGCCGCGCGCTTCGGCCTCTGGGACCGGGGCCTCATCCGGCCCGGTCAGGTAGCGGACCTCGTCCTCTTCGATGCCGAGACCATCCGGGACATTGCCACGTTCACCGATCCCCACCAGTATTCCGCGGGCATCGAGTGGGTGATGGTGGGCGGGCAGATGGTGTGGCGCGAGGGGAAGGATACCGGGGCGTTGACCGGGCAGGTGCTCCGGGCGGGGACGCGCGGAACTCGCTAGTGGGAAAAATGGTACTGATCTGCTGGCAGAGGAGCACGTGCGCCCGGTCCTGCGCGTGGCCATGCCCCCGCCCCGCGCCTGGGTGGAACTAGTTGCCAAGAATGACAAGTTACAGGGGAGGGGTGAAGCAGCACGGCTGACCGCGGGCCCCGATGCTTCGGCAGCGTGACGACACAAGCGACGCAAGCGGCGCGGCCGCACTCGCCCCTGAAGAGGAAGGCCCCGCCGGATCACGCAACGGAGGGTGGCGGGGCGCATCGAAGTGGGGCTGGCAAGGCATGGCGGAGTCGAGGCTGACACAACTTGTCGTACTTGGCAACGTATTCAATCAGGGCAGGCAGGTCGGAACGTCTGCAAGGGCCAACAACTGCTCTCACCGTGAAGATTCCCTAGACACGCGCTTGGGCGTGTGATACCGGTATGCGCGTTCACATTCAAGAGAACCCTCGACTGTCACCGTCCCCTCACCCACTCCCAGCCGAAGCCAGGAGTCAGAAATGGGGTTTGCTTTCGTCGGTTCTTCTCACTTTGGCCCATCAGAACATCTTGCGGGGCGT
>JBGPQZ010000152.1:0-7186 GCA_041489335.1 Methylomirabilia bacterium | reverse complement strand
CCTGCCGACTCCCCCCTATCAAGTCTGCACGGCCTTGGCGTACCGGGGGCGACGGCTCCCGCTCATCCGGATGAGCGAGCTGTTCGGCATCCCTGCGGAGCGTGTCCCCGCGACGTCGCGCGTCCTGCTGATTCAGGCCCAGGGGCGACCGCTTGGCCTCCTGGTAGACGAAGTGCTGGAGATGATCGAGGTGGAGTCGGCCGCCCTGGCTCCCGTCCCCGCCCTGGCGACGCTCTTGCGGTCGGAAATCTTCCGGGGGCTGTTTCGCCGCGGGGAGCGGATCATCCTCGTGGTCAGCGAAGAGGGCCTGGGGGGGCTCCAAGAGGTCGGCCAGTTCTACGGCGGTTGATGGCCGGGCCCCCCGCGATCCGGGCAGGCGGCGAGGATGGCGCACACGACCCAAGAGGCGACACAGGCGGGGGCGCTGGTCTTGATGTTTCAACTGGCCGGCAAAGCCTTCGCGGTGGATCTGGGGCGGGTCCAACAGATCATCGACTATCGGACCCCCACGCGAACGCCCCGTCCCCCCGCATATGTCGAGGGGGTGATCGAGCACCGGGGATGCTACCTGCCGGTCGTGAGTCTTCGCCAGCGGTTCGGGGTCACGGACGAGGAGCCGTTGCATCCGGCGATCCTCTTGCTCACGGAGGTGGGGCCGGACCCCATCGTCGGCTTGGCGGTGGATCAGGTACTGCGGGTGCTGTCCCTCCCGCGAGATGCGGTGTTGGCCCCGCCGCCGCGGGTCTTCGGCATTCGGGCGGAATTCATCCGCGGCGTGGCGAATGCCGGCGGTCGGCCGATCGTCTGGCTGGACGTGACAAAGATCCTGGCCTCAACGGAGGCCATCACCTTACTCGCCTAGGCGGCGCGATCCGCCGTGTCGTCCCTCTGGTCCGGTCGGGTCCCGGCGGGGAATGGGACGGGCTTCGGGGCCAGGCGGCGGGTGCGACAGTCAGGCGGAGGCTGGTGGACGGGAAGGCGACGCACGGGTGCGGCGCGCGGCTGAGGAGGCTCCGATGGGCGCTCGAATCCTGGTGGCGGATGACAGCGTAACGATCCAGAAGGTGGTGGAGCTGACCTTTAGCAGGGAAGACTTCACCCTGATTCAGGCACGGAGTGGCGAGGAGGCCATCCGCAAGGCCAAGGAGGCGCATCCAGATCTGATCCTCCTGGACCTCGTCATGCCGGACAAGAACGGCTACGAGGTGTGCGCCATCCTGCGCGCGGAACCGTCCCTGCGGAGCGTGCCGATCATTTTCCTCACCGGCACCTTCGAGACCTACGATCAGGAGCGCGGCACGCAGGTGGGCGCCAACGACTATGTGACCAAGCCGTTCGAGTCCCAGATGCTCGTCGGGAAGGTGAAGCAGCTCCTCTTTGCGAAGACCGTGGATGCGGGGGTGCCGCCACCGGCCGCGCCGGCCTTCACCCGGCTGGCGGCCGAGACGGTGACGGTCAAGATCCCTTCCATCGCGACGCCCGCAGCGCCGCCCAAGACCCCGTCCGTCAAACCGCCTGCGCCGCCGCCAAAGCGCCCGGAGCCGGCACCTCCCGCGGCAGCGACCAAGGCGGAGCTCACGCAGGATGATCTCTGGCAGCTCCTCGAGGCTCCATCGTCGACTGCCCCCGCGCCGGAGACGGAGGCGCCCGCGCCGGCGGAGCTGCGGCTCGAGGACCTGGGGGCTCCCGCCCCGCCGGCGGCGTCGGAGATGCCCGCCCTGGAGCTCGGCACGTTGCAGCCGGAGCCCGCAGTTCCCGCGCCGGAGACGGAGGCGCTCGCGCCGGCCCCGCCAGCGGAAGCCACCTCCTTTCCCGAGAGCCTCTCGCTGGACGATCTCCTGGCCGGGGGCCCCGCGCCGGGGGCCCCGGTGCCGGCCCCCGCGGAGGGTGGCGAGGCAGGGGTCGCCGGGATCGAGACGGTGCTGGACTTGCCTTCGGACGAAGGCATCCCGCCGCTCCCCATGGTCGAGGCCGGGACCGGCGAGCCGCCGGCCTTCTCGATGGATGACCTGCTGGCGCCAGCGCCCGAGCCCGCGGCAGGCGAGGGCTCTCCACTGCAGATGGCGGAGTTCGATCTGGCCGCGCTTCAGGAGGAGGCTGGTGCGCCGTCGGCGCCGGCGTTCCCGTCAGCGGGCCTGGAAGCCGCGATCGGGATCCCCTTGGAGGAATTGGAGGCCTCGGCGCTCGAACCCATGGCGGCGAGCCCGGCGGCGCCGCCCGCCCCCGTCGAGGTGCCGCCGGCCATGGAGGAGTTCGCGGCGTCCGCCGAGGCGGCCATGCCGACCGCCGAGGAGACCGCTCCGGTGGCGGAGGAGGCGGCCGAGGCTCCTGCCTCGGCTGAGGCGTCCCTCATGCGACCCACGGCCACGGCCGAGCTTCGGCAGGCGGTCACCGAGCGGGTGGCCCAGGACCTGGCCCGGGAGCTGACCGAAAAGCTGGTCGAGCGCATCGAGAAGATCGTCTGGGAGGTGGTCCCGGACCTGGCCGAGATCCTGATCATGAAGGAAATCGAGCGCCTTCGGCGCATGGCGGAAGACGAGAAGTCTGCCTGAAGAAACCCATTCTGACGCGGGGACGCATCAAGCCCCTGAGGGCCGGCGTCCCCGTCTGCTTTCGGAGCCGTACATGACCGACACGCACGAGAGAGAGGCCGGCCGGCCTGCGGAGATGCCCGAGGCCGACCTCGGGGCCAAACAGGGATACGACCCACAGGGAGTCGAGGAGCGGTGGTACCGTTTCTGGGAAGAGCATCAGCTCTTCCATGCGGACGAGACCTCCGCGGCTCACCCCTACTGCATCGTCATCCCACCCACCAACGTGACCGGCTCCCTGCACATGGGGCACGCCCTGAACAACACGCTCCAGGATATCCTGATCCGCTGGCACCGGATGGCCGGGGACAGCGCCTTGTGGATGCCGGGGACGGATCACGCGGGAATTGCCACCCAGAACGTCGTGGAGCGGCAGCTTCACCAGGAGGGTCTCACGCGCGACCAGGTCGGGCGGGAGGCGTTCGTCGAGCGCGTCTGGAAGTGGAAGCGGGAGTCGGGCGGCACCATCACCCGCCAGCTCAAGGTGCTGGGCGCCTCCTGCGACTGGGCGCGGGAGCGGTTCACGCTCGATCCCGGCCTGTCCAACGCCGTGAAGGAGGTCTTCTGCCAGCTTTACGAGGCGGGCCTGATCTACCGCGGGGACTACATCATCAACTGGTGCCCGCGCTGCCAGACGGCCCTCTCGGACCTGGAGGTGGAGCACCACGAGCAGGACGGGAAGCTCTGGCATATCCGGTACTCGCTGGCCGCGGGGGCCGGCGAGGTGGTCGTGGCCACGACGCGGCCGGAGACGATGCTGGGCGACACGGCGGTGGCCATCCATCCGGACGACCCGCGCTGCCGCGACCTCGTCGGTCGGATGGTGATCCTGCCCGTCATGAACCGCGAGATCCCCATCGTGGCGGACAGCTACGTGGACCGGGAGTTCGGGACGGGTTTCGTCAAGGTGACGCCGGCCCACGACCCCAAGGACTTCGAGTGCGGCCTGCGGCACCAGTTGCCCCAGGTGAAAGTCATCGCCGACGACGGTCGCATGACCGAGCAGGCGGGCGCATACGCCGGGCAGGACCGCTTCGCCTGTCGGAAGAGCCTCGTCCAGCAGCTCGAGCGCGAGGGCTACCTCGAGAAGATCGAGAACCACCGGCATGCGGTCGGCCACTGCTACCGCTGCCAGACGGTGGTCGAGCCGTCCCTCTCGCGCCAGTGGTTTGTCCGGATGGCCCCCCTGGCCGAGCCGGCAATCAGGGCGGTTGAGGAAGGCCGCATCCGGATCATTCCCGCGCAATGGGAGAAGACCTATTTCGAGTGGATGCGCAACATCCGCGACTGGTGCATCTCGCGGCAGATCTGGTGGGGGCACCGCATTCCCGCCTGGTACTGCGACCCCTGCGGGGAAACGGTCGTGGCGCGCACGGCGCCCGCCGGGTGCCCCAAGTGCGGCAGGCCGCTACGCCAAGAGACCGACGTCCTGGACACCTGGTTCAGCTCGGGCCTGTGGCCGTTCTCCACGCTGGGCTGGCCGGAGAAGACCTCGGCCCTGGCCAAGTACTACCCCACGGCCTGTCTGGTCACAGGATTCGACATCCTCTTTTTTTGGGTGGCCCGCATGATCATGATGGGCCTGCGCTTCATGGGCGACGTCCCGTTCCGCGACGTGGTCATCCACGGCCTGATCCGAGACGAGCAGGGTGATAAGATGTCGAAGACGCGCGGGAACGTGATCGACCCCCTGCACGTGATCAACGGCGCCAGCCTCGACGACCTGCTCGCCGGCGCCCGCACGGTCAACGCGCCCCCGGGGGCGCTGGAGAGCCTCCGGCGGCAGTACCCGGAGGGGTTCCCCCGCTTCGGGGCCGACGCCCTGCGCTTCACCCTGACGGCGCTGGCCGGGCAGGGGAGCGACGTGAAGCTCTCGGTGAAGAGGATCGAGGGCTACCGCCACTTCTGCAACAAGCTGTGGAACGCCTACCGCTTCCTGGCCCCCCACCTCGCGGCCGGCGACGGGGCGGAGAGTCGCCCGGCGGCGCTTCCCCTCACGCTGGCGGATCGCTGGATCCTGAGCCGGTTGAACGCCGTCATCACGGGGGTCACCGAGGCATTCCGGGCGTACCGCTTCAACGACGCCGCCTCCCTCCTGTACCAGTTCCTCTGGCACGAGTACTGCGACTGGTACCTGGAGATCGTGAAGACCCGCCTCAATTCCGACGATGCGGCGGACACGCGCACGGCCCGCCTCCTCTTGACCTACGTGCTGGAGCGATCACTCCGCCTCCTGCATCCCATCATGCCGTTCATCACCGAGGAGATCTGGCAGTGCCTCCCGCACGAGGGTGCGAGCATCATGCTGGCTCCCTGGCCCCAGGTGGATCCGGCCCTGGATGCGCCCGAGGCGGTGGAGACCATGGACCTGCTCATGGAGATCACGCGGGAGGTGCGGAACATCCGCTCCACGTATAACATCGGGCCGGCCCAGCGCGTGCCGCTGGTCATCCACACGACGACGGCCGCGCAGGATGCGGAACTCACAGCGTGCCGCGGGTATCTCGCCAGCCTGGCCCGGCTCTCGCAGCTCACGTTCGGACAGGGCGTGACCAAGCCGGACCTCTCGGCGACGGCCGTGGTCCGGGGCGTCGAGGCACACCTACCGCTGGCGGACGTCATCAATCTGGCGGAGGAGCGGGAGCGGCTGCGGAAGGACCTGGCCAAAGTGGAGGCGCAGCTCGAGCGGATCGGCAAGAAGCTGGACAACGCGGACTTTCTTGCCAAGGCGCCCGCGGCCGTGGTGGAGGGCGAGCGGGCCAAGCAGGCGGAACTGGTTGACGCTCGGACGAAGCTGGCAGCGCGCCTGGCCCACATCGAGGCCTTCCTGCGGCGTTGACCACTCGTGGCGCATGGCTCAGAGCAGAAGCAACGGGCTCGTTTCCACTCCAGGAGCCATGAGCCACGAGCGAACGGCTAAAGGCTAACGGCCAATGGCTGCCAGTCCCGAAGACATCCTGCCCGAGCGGATCCGGGCCCGGCTGACGACCCGGATGATCGGGTGTGCTCTCACGGTCGTCTCCGAGATCGGCTCGACCAACGAAGCCGCCATGGCCGCCGGCCACGCGGGCGCCCCGGAGGGGCTGTGCCTGCTGGCTGATCGGCAGACGAGCGGCCGAGGGCGCCTCAATCGGACCTGGAGCTCGCTGCCCGGCCTCGGCGTCTACACCTCCATCCTGCTCCGACCGGCCGTGCCGCCGGACCGGGCGCCGATCCTCACCCTCATGGCGGGCTGTGCCGTCGTCGAGGCGATCCGGACGGTGGCGGCCGTCCAGCCGCAGCTGAAGTGGCCGAACGATGTCCTGCTGGAAGGCAAGAAGGTCGCCGGCATTCTCACGGAGATGGCCACGTTGGGATCGCGGGTTTCTCACGTGGTGGTGGGGATCGGGATCAACGTGAACCACCGGGCCACGGATTTTCCGCCCGAGGTGCGGGCGACCGCCACCTCCCTCGCGCTGGCCGGCGGGCGGCCCGTGGATCGTGGCGAGGTCATCCTGGCCCTGTACGGAGCCCTGGAGCGATGGTACCGACTCCATGGGAGCGACGGTGCGGCGATGATCCTGGAGAGCGCGCGCCGGGCCATGGCCACCCTCGGGCGAGACGTGGTGGTGCAGAGCCCCGGAGCGGCGTGGCAGGGGAAGGCCGTGGACCTCGACCAGGACGGGGCGCTCCTCGTGCGGGACGCCACCGGCACGGTGCAGCGGGTCATCGCGGACGACGTCTCTATTCGTGAAGGCACGAGGTCGTAATCGAGTCGTCTCACCCCTTACGCCTCACGGCTCCTGGAGAAGCCATGTTGCTGGCACTGGATGTCGGAAACACGAACACGGTCATCGGCGTCTTCGAGGGCGAGACGCTGAAGGCGCACTGGCGCCTTTCGACGCGGCGCGCGGGCACGAGCGACGAGTACGGCATCTTCATCAAGGGCCTCTTCGACTTTGCCGGCCTGGACTTCCGTGCCATCGACGCGGTCATCCTCTCGACCGTGGTGCCCCCGATCCAGGGGCCCCTGGAGGAGATGAGCCGGCAATTCTTCGGCGTCGAGCCGCTGGTGGTGGGACCGGGGATCAGGACCGGGATGCCCATCCTCTACGACGCCCCGCGCGAGGTGGGCGCCGACCGCATCGTGAATGCCGTGGCGGCCTTCGAGGCATACGGGGGCCCCTGCATCGTGGTGGACTTCGGGACGGCGACGACGTTCGATGCCATCTCGGGCCAGGGGGAGTATCTGGGCGGGGTCATCTGTCCCGGCATCGGGATCTCCGCCGAGGCCCTCTTCCAGCGGGCGGCGAAGCTGCCCCGCGTGGAGATCACCCGGCCCAAGGCGGTGATCGGCCGGAACACCGTGGGGAGCATCCAGGCGGGGCTCTACTACGGTTATTTGGGTTTGGTGGAGGGGCTGGTGGCGCGCATACGGGAGGAATTGGGCGGGGAACCCGTCGTGGTGGCCACGGGCGGACTGGCGCCGCTCCTGCTGACCGGCTCCACGGTCGTGGACCACGTGGACCCCCTCCTCACCCTCACCGGTCTCCGCATCCTGTACGACCGGAATCGGTAAGCCCGGCACCTCTGCAACTCGGCGATTCGGCAACCGG
>JBGPQZ010000151.1:0-7299 GCA_041489335.1 Methylomirabilia bacterium | reverse complement strand
CTGAAACGGTTATGTCACATCGGTTAATGCGTTCGTATTAGTGTGCGCGGCGCTCGGCGACCTCGTCCAGCAGTCGCGCGTACCCGTTCAGGAACATGGTCTTGAAGAACATGAGCGGACCGAAGTCGGCGAACTCCCCCAGGGCGAGGCCGTCCTCGTCGTAGGCCCGGCGGAAGTTCGGCACCTTCCTTCGCAACTCTTCGACCACCTCCCGCGGCGCGGGGGCGTCGAAGCGGGAGGTGACCGGCGGGTCGGCCTTGATCAGCTCGTCGGCGGTGCTCCAGTTGATGGTGATGTGCAGGTCCCCGCCCACGAACTCCGTGAAGTGATGAGTGCCGCGCGCCCCGCCGCCCAGCAGGATCCCCTCGTAGCCCCGCGCCTTGATGATCTGGTACTCCTGGCGGGCGATGATGCAGCCGGCCTGGGCGAGGATCTCCGGGGCGATCGAGATCTTTTCGCTCTTGACGACCTCCGCCAGGTACTGGTCGAAGATGCCCGTGATGTGGGTGACGTAGAACGGCGGATGATTGCCGCTCTTCTGGGCGGCCCGCTGGTAGGCCTCGCAGATGTGCACCGCCTGCGAGACGGCGAAGATCTCGGTGGCGCAGATCGGCACGTTGCGGGCCACCAGCTCCTCGATGGCCTGTGAGCCGGAGGCGATGACCGGGATCTTGGTCATGAAGTTCGGGCCCAGCTTCCGGCACCGCATGGTCACGTCCACGATGTGCTCCGCGTCGTCGTCCGCCCGCGGGTCGTCCTGGATCGTGACGAAGCCCAGCTTGCCGCCGCTCTGCTCGTAGAGCGGCAGGAACATTTGCATGATCCGGGCCGAGGCCTCGTGGTAGACCCGCTCGGCCGCCGCGCCGTCGTCCTTGACCTCCTTCACCACCCGGTCGATGACCCCCCGGATGTAGCCCGGCTCGCTCTGCAGGAGCTTGGAGCAGTAGGACGGGTTGGTCGTACAGCAGACGGCCCCGGCCTGGATTGCCAGCTCGACGTCCCTCGCCGTCGGGTTGTTGACCCACATGCGGGTGGGGGTGTCCTTGGTCACGCGATGAAAGTACCCGGACGTCATCGGTCCTCTCCTTTCGTCTCGAAGCGGCGCGCGTCGCGCGCCTACCGCCTCTTCCCCTCCCCCAGGAGAATCGTCCCCGCGCTGATCTGCCGCAACGTCTCCACGTACAGCCGGTGCTCCTCCACCAGCACGCGCGCGGCCAGCGACTCCGCCGTGTCCCCCGGCAGGACCGGCACCTCGCGCTGGGCCAGGGTGGGCCCGTGGTCGTAGTGCTCGTCCACCAGATGGATGGTGACCCCGGTGGCCGTTTCCCCCGCCTGGAGCACCGCCTCGTGGACCCGCTTCCCGTACATCCCCTGCCCGCCGAACTTGGGCAGGAGGGCCGGGTGGATGTTGAGGATGCGCCCCCGGTAGGCCTGGAGCGTCTGCGGCCCGAGCCGCTTCATGTAGCCGGCCAGGATCACCGTGTCCACGCCGTGCCGCCGCAACGTCTCCAGGATGGCCGCATCCTCCGCCTCCCCGGGATGCGTCCGGCCGCTGATGTGGTAGCCGGCGATGCCCGCATCCCTGGCGCGCTGGAGCGCCATGGAATCGGAGTTGTTGCTGACCACCACGCACGACCTGGCGTCCAGGCGTCCGTCCCGGCAGGCGTCGATGATCGCCTGCATGTTGCTTCCGCCGTGGGAGGCCAGGAATCCCAGGTGCAATCGTGGCATGAGATGGCCTTGTCTTCCGCCAAGCCGCCTGGAAAGCCCATTCTACTCCCTATCCTTGGCGCGCTTGGCGTCTTGGCGGTTCGCCCTTGGCTACAGGACCGCGATGGCCTCGACCTCGATCAGCCAGTCGGGATGCGCCAGGGCCGCCACGCCCACCAGCGTGGAGGCCGGCAGCTTCTTCCCGAAGACCTCCTCCCGCACGGGCAGGATATCCGCCCGGTGCCGGATGTCGGTGAGGTAGGTGTTCAACTTGACCACGCTCCCCAGCGTGCCGCCCGCGGCCTCCACCTGGGCGCAGATGGCCCGGAAGACCTCCCGGGCCTGCCCCACGATGTCTCCCCGGTGGGCGGGGTTCCCCTGGGCATCGTACGCGACCTGCCCCGAGAGGAACAGGATGGTCTGGGCCCCGGTGACCTTCACGGCCTGGGCGTACGCCGGGGGATCGAAGACGTCCTTGGCGCAGTATGGTTGGATCGTCACCATGGGCTCCTCCTTCGTCGAGGGCATGCCGCGGGGGGCCCGCCGGTCCGCTGCCTCCCGTGCCCGCCGGCGGCAGGTGGAGACTAACGCAGCCCCTCGCGAGACGCAAGATGGAAGACGAGGCGGCTCGGAGCCGCCCCCTCCGGAGCAGACGGGCGTGTGCGGGACGATGTCTAGGGGGTCTCTCTAAGGCGCAAGAGGATGTCGGCGGTGATCCGGGCGGCGCTCCGGCATACCGTGGGGCAGCCGTCAGGGCCGTGGCCTCCCACCTCGTGAAAGGCCTGGAGCTCCGCCGGATCGTACAGATGGTACGTGCGCCCGAACTTGATCTTGTGGATCTCGGCGCAGACGGTGTGGCCGACCTCATCTCCGAATCGGAGATACAGCTCCGTCCCCGGGACCCGGGCCGCCCGCAGCCGCTCCACGTCCTCGAGGCGTTCGCGGCCCACCTCGCTGCCGATTGCCATCAGACCGCCCGTGAGCGCCCCGCAGGTCTCCCCTCGGCCGACCACCCCGCCCGAGAGGCAGGTCCCCGCCTTGAAGACGCCCGGCTCGATCCCGCCCAGCGTGGCTTGCAGAGCCGCAAGCACGGCCTGCGTTCACCCGAAATACGTCATCTCGTTGTGGGCGGCCAGGTCGCCGATCTCCTTCAGCAGCTCCTCGCGCGTCGCCATGCTCATGCCTCCATCCCGTGCGCCTTCGTCGTGCCTGAATGCGAATCCGGCGGCCCCAGTCCTCAGGCGCGCGACAGCACCTCGACCACGCCCGTGCTTCCATCGATCCGGACCCGGTCGCCGGACCGCAGGACCTCGTGGGGCACCCCCTCCAGACTATCCACGATCGGAATCGAGACTCGGAAGAACGCCTCCGCCAGGAGCGCGCACATGATGATCATGGGCTCGCTCTTGACGTTGACGATGGCCGCCGGGGCGCACCCGTTCCGGACCGCCTCCAGGAAGATGCCGGGGGTTCCGGTGGAGCCCCGTCCGTACGGAAAGGCAAAGGCCTTCCCCTTCACGTTTGTCCCACAGAGGTCGTGTCGCTTGTCGATGACCGTCCCGGTCTGGGGGTCGAGGCCCTGCCAGAACCCGAACGGCTGGCTCGACACCACCGCTTCCCCTTCGAACTGTCCGGCGGCGCACCCGCGCCCCTTCCACACGCGCTGTGGCTGGCTCATGAGCGCTCCACCCTTCCTGCGACGGCCGCCCGGATGCACGCCTCGGTGCTGGCGAACACGCACTGGGTGCCGACCGTGGTCGGCGTGTAGTAGGCGAACTTTCCGGAATCCGTGACCAGCCGTCGAAAGCCCCAGGCCTGAAGCGGGCAATCGTTATGGCACGTGCCCACCATCAGCTTCGCCCCGGCCCGCTCGATGATCTCCACGTACCCCATCTTCCGGGCCATCTCCTCGACGACGACGTTGGTACAGACCCAGAGCTCTGTGTCCGGGTGGACCCGCTGCCCCGCGAGCAGCGCGGCGTAGCGCCGCATCTGATCGATCGAGGCGTGCGGACAGCCGATGCCGACCACGTCCACCGGCCCGTCCGTCACGCCGCCCATCTGCTCCATCACCGCCGTGATCTCCCGCGTGCCCACCGTGATCCGCTCCGCGGGGATTCGTCCGCCACAGGCCTCCTCCAGGGTGCGTGCCTCGGGGGTGATCTCGACCATGTGGTACAGGGCCACCGAGCCGCTGGCGGCGGAAGCCGCCCCGAACGCCTTCAACTGATCGAACGTCGCCCGGGTGAGCCCCACGATGACCGGGATCTTATCCCCGACCGTCTGCCCCACCAGGTATCCCAGCGCCGGGAAGTAGTGGTCCGCGAAGTCCGCGGCCAGGTCGGGCGTGAGCTCGAAAAGCACCTCGCCCCGACGATTCTCCGTGAGGTGCAGGCCGAAGTACGGTACGCGGCCGGTGAGGGCGGCGCAGAGATCCACGTAGGCAGCCAGCCGGTTGGTCCGGGCGCCGATCACCGAGTTGACGAACACCACGGCGCTGGACTCGGACCAGCCCAGATGATCGCCGAAGCGCGGGACGTTGAAGGTGGTGTACGGGGTGCACGTCCACGTCGGGATCACGCCCATCTGGTCCAGCAGCTCGGCGATCCGGAGTTGGCGGGCCGCGTACTCCGCCGGCGTCTTGAACTCCCGCCAGCGCGCGAAGTCGATCGAGCCGGGGTCCGAGGTCGTGCGGACCTTCACCCGGGCGCCCTGCTCCACCAGCCGGCTGTAGATCTCGATCCCCGCCTCCCCGGCGATCTGGTAGGAGGAGGCCACCAGATGGGCGCTGGCGATCTCCACCAGGCGCTCCGCCCCGCAGGCCTCACCCAGTTTCGCCAGGACCTGGAGGGCCAACCGCTGCGGCTCCCCGCACTCGCCGTTCAGTATCCGCTGTTCCTCGTCCGTCAGGTACACCTTCTCACTCCAATCAGAGCAGCCACTCGCCGCTGGCCGAGAAATCCGCAATGGTCATTCGCCCGTCACAGGCCGAGGTAGGCCACCTTGACGTGCGGATTCTCGAGGAGTTCCCGGCTCGTTCCCTGCAAGACGACGCGCCCCTGCTCCAGGACGTAGCCGCGGTCGGTGAGAGCGAGGGCGCGCTGCACGTTCTGCTCCACCAAGAGGATCGCGATCCCCTGGCGACGCACCTCGGCGATCTTCTCGAAGGTCGCATCCACCACGATGGGCGCCAGCCCGAGCGACGGCTCGTCCAGCATGAGGATCCTCGGCAAGAGCATCAGGCCCCGGCCGACGGCCAGCATCTGCTGCTCCCCGCCCGAGAGGGTCCCGGCCCGCTGCCGGCGCCGCTCGGCGAGGCGGGGAAAGATCTGGTAGATCCACGCCAGGGTCTCCTTCCGGCGCGCTTTGGGGCGCGGCAGGTAGGCTCCCAGCTCCAGGTTCTCCTCCACGGTCATGTCGGGAAGGACGCGGCGGCCCTCCGGCACGTGCGCGATGCCCAGTGCCGCGATGTCGTACGCGGGCAGCCGATCCAATCGATTCCCGTCCAGCGCGATCGTGCCGCGGCGCGGCCGGAGCAGCCCCGAGATGGCCCGCAGCAGCGTGGACTTCCCGGCCCCGTTGGCACCTAGGACGGAGACGCTCTCGCCTTCGCCCACGGTCATCGAGACCTCGCGCAAGGCCGGCACCTCGCCGTAGGCCACGTCGAGGCCCTGGACCTCAAGCACGCTGATACTCCTTGCCCAGGTAGGCCTGAATGACCCGGGGATCGGAGGCGATCTCCTGGGGATTTCCCTCGGCGATCTTCGTCCCCTGGTCCAGGACCACGATCCGATCCGAGAGAGACATCACCGCGCGCATCACGTGCTCCACCACGACCACGGTCAGCCCCTGTTCGCGCAGGCCGGAGATCAGCCGGATGGCCTCCCCCACTTCGGTAGGGTTCAGGCCGGCCATGGTCTCGTCCAGGAGCAGGAGCTTGGGCTCGGTGGCCAACGCCCGGGCCACCTCCAACCGCCGCTGGTCGATGGTCGTCAGGCTCCCCGCCGCTATCTGTGCCCGCCCGTCCAGCCCGACCCGGCGCAACACTTCCTCCGCCCGCGTGGCGGCCGCGTCGGGATCTGGATGGTGCAGCAGCGCCCCCATCAGGACGTTGCGATGGACGGTGATCTCCGGGAATGGCTTGGCCACCTGGAACGTCCGGCACAGCCCGAGCGCGCACACCCGGTGCGGCGCCAGCCCCGTGATCTCCCGGCCGAAGAAGCGGACGTGCCCGCGATCCGGCCGGTGAAACCCCGTGACGAGGTGGAACATGGTGGTCTTCCCCGAGCCGTTCGGCCCGATCACCCCGAGGATCTCACCCGCGCGCACCTGGAAGGAGAGGTCCAGAACCGCCTGCACTCCGCCGAAACGCTTCGAGAGCCCTTCGATGTCGAGAACGACGTTCCCCTGCGTCACGATCCGGCTCTCCCCGGCGACGGCAGCCGAGCCACCAGCGCCTGGTAGACACGGTGGAACCACGAGAAGACCCCGCGCGGCCGCCACAGAATGACCCCCACCAGGAGCCCGCCGTAGACCATCAATTCCAGTCCGGGATACTGGTCGGCAAAGATGATCTGGGTGGACTGGATGAAGAGTTCCAGGATCACGGCGCCGATGGCGGGACCCAGGATCGTGCCCACCCCGCCCACGATCGCCACCAGGGCGATTTGGATGCTCAGACCGAGGCCGAAGGCGCCGTCCGGGTGGATCACATAGGTGTATTGGGCGTAGAAAACGCCCGCCATGCCCGTGAGGAAAGCGCTCAACATCAAGGCCCGCCGCTTGGCCCCGGCCGAGTCGATCCCCAGGGCCTCCGCCGCATCCTGGTTCTGGCCGATGGCCACCAGGTAGTGCCCCAGCCGGGACTGCTCCATGCGACGCGTGAGCAGGAGCACGCAGATGGCCATCGCCAGCGCGATGTAGTAGTAGGGCAGCTTCGAGTCGAACTGGAGGTGCCAGGGGGCGCTCCCCCTGAAGGGTACCGTCAGGCCCTGGGCGCCGTTGGTGATCTCCCGGAAGTGGAGCACCAGAAGGCGCAGGGCCTCCGCTAACCCGATCGTGGCAATGGTGAAATAGGGGCCCTGCAGGCGGAAGCAGATGAGCCCCATGGGCAGGCTGAGCAGGAGCGCCGCAACCCCACCCAGCCACATCGTGACCCACGGCGAGAGCCCGTAGGCGTTGACCAGGAGGGTGGAGACGTACGCCCCGGTGCCGAAGAACGCGGCGTGCCCCAGGGAGAGCTGCCCGGCATACCCACTGATGATGTTCCAGGCTCCGCCCAAGATGACGAAGATGGCCATCATCACGATGATGTGGACGTAGAAGGGATTGGGCAAGAGCCACGGGAGCACGAGCAGGAACAGCAGGATGGCTGCCGGCACATATCGGTCCGGGGTGAGTGCGGCCTTCACGCCCGCCCCCACCCGCGTAGCGGCCGGCTCACGGCCCTCTCAAATGCGGATTGCGGATTGCGGATTGCGGAGTATCGGAACCCGCTCGTCATTCCGCATTCGCCATTCCGCATCCCGCATTTCTTTTTCGGCCCTCGCATCATCGCGCCCCCATCAGTCCGGACGGCTTGAAGACGAG
>JBGPQZ010000150.1:0-7300 GCA_041489335.1 Methylomirabilia bacterium | reverse complement strand
CGTGTCGCTCATCGAGGCCGAGGACCGGAAGGGCGAGCAGAGGGCATAGGGCAGAGGGCAGAGGGCACAGAGCGGAGGGCGGAGGGGCGAGAAGCGAGAGATGCGTATCGCACGACTGTTGGCAATTGCCAGGAAGGAAGTGATCCAGATCCGCCGCGACCCGCGGAGCCTGGGGATGGCGTTCGTCATCCCCATGATCCTGCTGTTCCTGTACGGCCACGCGCTCACCCTGGACGTGGACAATCTCAAGACCATCGTCTACGACCAGGACCGGACGGCGGTGAGCCGCGACTTCCTGGCGCGCTCCCTGGAGTCCCGCTACTTCACGGCCGTGGCCACGGCGCAGCATTACCGCGACATCGAGCGGGCGCTCGACTCGGGGCAGGCCCAGCTCGCCCTGGTGATTCCGCGGAACTTCGGCCGAGATCTCGAGCGCGGCCGCGCCGTGTCCGTCCAGGCGCTGGTGGACGGGAGTGACTCCAACACGGCCACCATCGCCCTCAACTACCTGGAGGGAATCACGACGCGCTACTCCACAGAGCGCACCGCGGCCCGGCTGGGGGTGAGCCTGCGGAGCCTCCCCGTCGAGGGCCGCCCGCGCGTCTGGTTCAACGAGACGCTGCAGAGCAAGAACTACATCGTCCCCGGCCTGATCGCCGTGATCATGGCGGTGATCGCCGCGCTGCTCACGTCGCTCTGCGTGGCCCGGGAGTGGGAGCGCGGCACCATGGAGCAGCTCATCGCCACGCCCATCCGCGTCCCCGAGCTGATCCTGGGAAAGCTCCTGCCCTACTTCGGGATCGGGCTCATCGACGTGGTGCTCTCCGTCGGCGCCGGCACGCTCGTCTTCGGCGTCCCCTTCCGCGGCAGCCTGCTCCTCTTCTTGGTCCTGGCCCTCCTGTTCCTGGTGGGCGCCCTCAGCCTGGGCCTGCTGATCTCCATCCGCGCCAAGTCCCAGCTCGTCGCGAGCCAGGTCGCCCTGGTCGCGACCTTCCTGCCGGCCTTCCTCCTGTCCGGCTTCGTCTTCGACATCGGGAACATGCCGGGATGGCTGCAGGCCATCACCCATGTGGTCACGGCCCGCTACTTCGTGACCATCCTGAAGGGCATCTTCCTCAAGGGCATCGGATTGGACGTGCTGTGGATGGAGGCCGCGTTCCTGGCCGCCTTCGCGGTCATCGTGGTGGCCGCCGCCCACCGGGCCTTCCGGAAGAATCTGGAATAGGAGCGATTCCGACATGTGGGAACGAGTCAAGCGGATGCTCATCAAGGAATTCATCCAGATCTTCCGGGATCCGCGGATGAAGGCCATCCTCTTCGGGACTCCCATCCTGCAGCTTTTCGTCATCGGCTACGCGGTCACGACGGACGTCACCGACGTGGCGACGGCCGTCGCGGATTTCGACCGGAGTCAGGAGACGCGGGAGCTGGTGCGGCGCTTCGAGGGGTCGGGCTACTTCCGGGTGGCCCACCGCCCGGCGAAGGCGGCAGAGGTGAAGGGGCTGATCGACCGGGGCTGGGTGAAGGCGGCCCTGCAGTTCGACCCCGGATTCGGCGAGAATCTCCGGCGCGGCCGCACGGCCACCGTCCAGGTGATCGTGGACGGGACCGACTCCAACACGGCAAGCGTGGTCCTGGACTACGCGAACCGGATCATCACGCAGGTGAACCGGGAGCGGCTGCAGTTCGCGCTGCGGGCGCAGAGCGTCGCCACGGGCAGCCTGGCGCTGGACGCGCGCCACGGCATGCCGGGGGTGGAACTCCGGTCGCGGGCCTGGTTCAATCCGGACCTCAAGAGCCGGAACTTCTATGTTCCCGGGGTGATCGGGATCCTGATCATGCTCACCCTGCTGCTGATGACCTCGATGGCCATTGTGCGGGAGCGGGAGATCGGCACCATGGAGCAGCTCCTGGTGAGCCCCATCCGGCCCGCCGAGCTCATCCTGGGGAAGACCGTGCCCTTCGCCCTGATCGGCTTCATGGACGTGGCGCTGATCACGGCGGTGGCCGTGTTCTGGTTCGACATCCCGGTCCGGGGGAGCCTGCCGCTCCTCTTCGGGGGCACGGCCCTCTACCTCCTGCCCACGCTGGGGATCGGCCTCTTCATCTCCACGATCTCGAAGACGCAGCAGCAGGCCTTGATGTCCACCTTCTTCTTCTTCCAGCCGGCCATGCTCCTCTCGGGCTTCGCCTTCCCCATCGCCAACATGCCCGAGGCCATTCAGGTCCTGACCTACCTGAATCCCCTCCGCTACTTCCTGGTGATCATCCGGGGGATCTTCCTGAAGGGGAACGGCGCGGACGTCCTCTGGCCACAGATGCTGGCCCTGCTGCTCCTGGGTGCCGCCCTGCTCACGGCGAGCACCCTCCGCTTCCGGAAGCGGCTGGAGTGAGGTGGATGGGGGGGGGACGTGCCCCGTCCAAGCTGGCGATCACTCAAGACCCTTGACCCGGTGGCCGATGGGTGATAGGTGAAAGGGGAACAGGTAGGGTTCTTCTCCTTCCGCCGAGAACAACTCAGGACGAGGATGCGCCCATGCCGAAACCAACGCGCTCATCGCCGAGGAAACCCGCCTCCCAGTCAATGCCCCCCTCCCCGCCGTCCGCCGACACGCACGTCGGCCTCGATGCCGAATCCATCCGCCGCGACGTGCTCGACAAACTCCAGCATGTGCAGGCCCGCTTCCCCGAGGTGGCCACGCGGAACGACTGGTATCTGGCCCTCGCCTACGCGGTGCGCGACCGGCTCCTGCGGCGCTGGACCAGCACCGCCCACACCTACAAGGACCGGGCGGCGCGCACGGTCTGCTACCTGTCGGCCGAGTTCCTGCTCGGGCCCCATCTCCACAACAACATCGTCAACCTGGGCATCGAAAGCGAGGTGCGCGAGGCGCTGGCGGCCCTCAAGCTCGACTTCGATGCGCTGGTCGAGCAGGAGGAGGAACCGGGCCTGGGCAACGGAGGCCTGGGGCGCCTGGCGGCCTGCTACATGGACTCGCTGGCCACGCGGAACATCCCGGCCATCGGCTACGGCATCCGCTACGAGTACGGCATCTTCGACCAGCGCATCGAGAACGGCTGGCAGGTGGAGGAGAGCGACACCTGGCTGCGCCTGGGGAACCCCTGGGAGATCCCGCGGCCCGAGATCGCCTACTCTGTCGGCTTCGGCGGCCGGACCGAGTCCTGGTGCGACGAGCAGGGGCGCTACCGCGCGCGTTGGATTCCGGAGCGCACGGTGCGCGGTATGGCCTACGACACACCCATCCTGGGCTACCGCACCAACACCGCCAGCCTGCTGCGCCTGTGGAAGGCCGAGGCCTACCAGGCCTTCAAACTGGCGGCCTTCAACCACGGCGACTACTACGGGGCCGTGGAGGAGCAGTGCGCCGCCGAGACCATCACCAAGGTGCTCTACCCCAACGACGAGCAGATCAGGGGCAAACGCCTCCGCCTGGAGCAGCAGTATCTCTTCGTCTCGTGTGCGCTGCGGGACATGATCCGCATCCACCTGCAGACCGCCCCCAACCTGGACGCCTTCCACCAGAAGTACGCGGTGCAACTCAACGACACGCACCCGGCCATGGCCGTGGCGGAGCTCATGCGCCTCTTGGTGGACGAGTATCTCTACGAGTGGGACGCGGCCTGGGAGATCACGCACCGCACCTTTGCCTACACCAACCACACGCTCTTACCCGAGGCCCTGGAGAAGTGGCCCCTGCCGCTCTTCGGTGCGCTCTTGCCGCGGCACCTGGAGATCATCTACGAGATCAACCGCCGCTTCCTGGACGAGGTGCGGGCGCGCTACCCCGGCGACATCGAGCGACTGCGACGACTCTCGCTCATCGACGAGAGCGGCGAGCGCTACGTGCGCATGGCCAACCTGGCCTCGGTGGGGAGCAGTGCCATCAACGGCGTGGCGCAACTCCACACCGAGCTCCTGGGGAAGAGCGTGCTGGCGGACTTCCACGATCTCGTGCCCGAGAAGTTCAGCAACAAGACCAACGGCGTCACGCCGCGCCGCTTCCTGCGGGTCGCCAACCCGGGCCTCGCGGCGCTCATCTCGGAGCGCATCGGCGGGGAGTGGGTGCGCGATCTCGCGCAGCTCCGCCGGCTGGAGCCGCTGGCCGACGACGCGGCCTTCCGCGCCGCCTTCCGCGACGTCAAGCGTGCCAACAAGACGCGACTGGCGGCGCGCCTCCTGGAGCGGACCCGCGTCCAGGCCGACCCCGAGTCGCTCTTCGACATCCAGGTTAAGCGCATCCACGAGTACAAGCGCCAGCACCTGAACGTCCTGCACGCGGTCACGCTCTACCACCGGATCAAGCAGGACCCGACACGGCAGATCACGCCGCGCACGATCATCTTCGGCGGCAAGGCGGCGCCCGGCTACTGGATGGCCCGCCTGATCATCAAGCTCATCCACAGCGTGGCCGAGGTGGTGAACGCCGACCCGGACGTGGCCGGCCGGCTGCGCGTGGCCTTCTTCCCGGACTTCAACGTCAAGAACGCCCAGTGCGTCTACCCGGCGGCCGACCTCTCGGAGCAGATCTCGACCGCGGGCAAGGAGGCCTCGGGCACGGGCAACATGAAATTCAGCATGAACGGCGCCCTCACCATCGGCACACTGGATGGCGCGAACGTGGAGATTCGCGAGGAGGTCGGAGCGGAGAACTTCTTCCTCTTCGGGCTCACCGCGGAGGAAGTGGAGCGGAAGAAGCGCGAGGGCTACCGGCCGTGGGAGATCGCGGACGCCGACCCGGAGCTCGCCGCCGTGCTGGCCCTCATCGCCGACGGCCACTTCTCGCCGGCCGCGCCGCACCTCTTCCGGCCGCTCACGGACGGGCTCCTGGGCCGCGACGAGTACCTGCTGCTCGCCGATTACCGCTCGTACATCGAGTGCCAGGACCGCGTGGCCGAGGCCTATTGCGACCCGGAGCATTGGACCCGCATGGCCATCCTCAACGTGGCGCGGATGGGCAAGTTCTCCTCCGACCGGGCCATCGAGGAGTACGCGCGGGATATCTGGAAGGTCGAGCCGGTGCGGATCGAGCTGGAGGGATAGCCGGCACCAGGGCCAGCGGGCCCAGCCGGCCACCGGCCCGGCGCCCCCGTCCCCACAGCCAGCGGGTCGCGTCTCCAGAAGCAACTGGAACAGCGAGCGGCAACGGGCGCGCTTCAGGGGCGCGGAAGGAGCCGCAGGCGCTGGAGCCGTTCGGCGGCGGCGCGGAGGGTCTCTTCCTTCTTGGCGAAGCAGAAGCGGGCCAAGAGCGGGGCGCGGGCCGGGTCGCTGTAGAAGGCGGACGGGGGGATGGCGGCGACGCCGATCTCGGCCGTGAGGTAGCGGCAGAAGGCGACGTCGTCGGGGAAGCCGAGTCCCGCGATGTCCGCCAGCAGGAAGTACGATCCCTGCACGGGAAGCGTGGGGAGCCCGGCGGATGACAGGGCGCCGGCGAGCAGGTCGCGCCGCGCCGTGTACTGCCGGCGGAGCGTCTCGTAGTAGCCGGTCTGCTGGGCGACCTCCATGGCGGTGGCCATGGCTTCCTGGAACGGGGTGGAGGTGGCGAAGGTCACGAACTGGTGCGTGGCGCGGAGCGCGCGGTTCAGGTGCTCGGGGCCGACGGCGTAGCCGATCTTCCAGCCGGTCAGGCTGAAGGTCTTGCCGGTGCTGTTGAGCGTAAGGGTGCGCTCCCACATCCCGGGCAGGGTGGCGATGGGGACGTGCTCGGCCCCGTCGAAGCGGATCTGCTCGTACACCTCGTCGGTCAGGACGAGGACGTCGTGCCGGCGGCAGAGGTCCCCGATGAAGCGAAGCTCCTCCCGGCTGAACATCTTGCCGGTCGGGTTGTGCGGCGTGTTGATGAGGAGGAGCTTGGTTCGGGGGGTGAACAACTCGGCCAGGGCCTGTCGGTCGAAGCGCCAGTCGGGCGGTGTGAGCGTGAGGTAGCGCGGGATGCCGCCGGCCATGACGACATCCGGTGCGTAGGAGTCGTAGCAGGGCTCGAAGAGGATCACTTCGTCGCCGGGATTCACCAGGCCGAGCATGGCGTCCAGGAGCAGTTCGGTCGCGCCGCTGCCGACGCTCACCTCGGCGTCCGGGTCCACCTCGCGCCCGTAGGTGCACCGCCAGGTCTCCGCGATGGCTCGGCGCAGGCGTACGCTCCCGTGGCTGACGGCATACTGGTTCTGGTCGGCCCGGATGGCGGCTACGGCGGCCTCCTTCACGAAGTCCGGCCCGGCGAAATCGGGGAACCCCTGGCCCAGGTTGACGGCGCCGTGCCGTGCCGCCAGCCGGCTCATCTCCGTGAAGACCGAGGTCCCGAACCCCGCCACGCGTGCCGATAGGTAGTCTCTCATCGCGCTTCCCGATTCATCTGCGGTCTCTGCACTCCAGCCAGACCCCTCTTCCAAACGGCGCAAAGAATACTGGGAAGCGCCGCCCGATGCAAGCCCGGGACGCCGCCCCGCCGCCCGACAGGAGCCGGGAGCCGTGTCCCTCGTCTTTCGTCTTGACTGGCCGGCGGGGATTTGAACAATTGTCCGGTTATCGTTGCATACTGCTGTGTCTCGATTATAATAAAAAAGTTGAGGGATTCGCGGAGCACCATTGATAGCCGATCGCGGCCGGAGTCGGCAGGCGCGATCGGTCGAGCCGTCCGGCCGCACGATTCGCTCGTCCGCAAGAGGAGGGAGAGGAGATGAAGCCGGGACACTGGGTAGCGATGATCGTGCTGTTTGTGGTCGGCCTGATCGTAGGGTTTGGGTTTGGCTCCAATCCAGGCAAGGTCGTCGGCCTCGAGAAGCAGATTCAGCAGCTCACCACGGAGAACGCAGAGTTGAAGTCAAAGCTGGCCGCGTTGCCCGCTCCCGCGCCGCAGATTCCCGCGACGACTCCGGCGGCTGGCACCACCACCGGGAAGAAGTGACGGGGGCCCCCGCCCCCGTCCAGCCTTCCGGTATTCTCCCCTGACCGTCTGGGGGGATTCCCCGATTCCCCCTCGGCAAGCGGTAGTCTATCTTTCCACCCGAAAGCCTCCGGAGACCACGCAACAGTGGAGGGCGAGGTCATCGCCGTGGGCCCCGGCAGGGTGACGGACGACGGGAAGCCCCAGCCGATGTCGGTGAGTGAGGTCAAGCTGGACGAAGAAAAGTACCTCATCATGCACGAGGGTGACATTTTGGCGATTTTGGGGTAATCTACAGGACCTGCGGCGCCTGCCGCACGCTTGCGAGAGAACGTCGCAATGTCAGCCAAGTAACTGGGGTTCGATAACGAGAAGGAGGCGGGGGGGGGTGGGGTCCT
>JBGPQZ010000149.1:0-7312 GCA_041489335.1 Methylomirabilia bacterium | reverse complement strand
TTGTCCACGCCGCGAAGGATGGCCCGTCTGGCCTCCTCATCGAACATCAGTTGCTTGGCTGGCATGCTGTTTCCTCCTTATTCATTCCTTACCTTGTGAGTCGGTCAACTGCGACGTCGACGCAGAATCGGCTGTAGCCGATGGGCTACTGGAGGATTCCGAGGACGTCCTCCTCGCGCATGATCAGGTATTCCTCGTCGCCCAGCTTCACTTCCGACCCGGAATACTTCCCGAACAGGATCTTGTCCCCCACCTTGACGGACATCGGCTGCAACTTCCCGTCGTCCGTCACCTTGCCGGGGCCCACGGCGATGACTTCGCCCTCCTGCGGCTTCTCCTTGGCGGTATCCGGGATGATGATGCCGCCCTTCTTCGTCTCCTTCTCCTCCAGGCGCTTGACCAGGATCCGGTCCTGCAACGGCTTGATTTTCTTCATCATTGTCTGTCGCTCCTTTCCATGCAGTCGGGACGCTGTTCCACTTCAGGGGATCGCGGCAAACCCAATCCGGCGATCCGCCGCAAAGGATTCGCCAGGGTCTGCCCTTCACAAAATCGACTTGGGGTTTTCTGTCACGATCTACGGGTAGGCCGTATGTTTACTCGCATTTTTGTTGTTAGCACTCTCCGCTGGTGAGTGCTGACAGGACTGCAATCTAACCTCGTTTAGAAGGATTTGCAAGAAAAAAATGCTCTCCAGGTCCCGCGCCTCGACCCAGGACACCTGAGTGTTTGCAACCTAGCGAGAATCCTGGTAAATTCGACCGGGGTATCGGGGGAATCGTGGGAGGAGAGCGGCAATGCGGCCGACCCGGGTCGAGATTAGTCTTTCGGCGATCGAGGCCAACGTCGGGGTGGCCTGCCGGCTGGCCGCCACGGCCCGGCTGATGGCGGTGGTCAAGGCGGACGCGTATGGGCATGGTGCCGTCCCGGTGGCCGAGACGGTGCTCCGCGCCGGGGCGACCTGGCTCGGGGTGGCGACACCCGAGGAGGGGGCCCTGCTCCGGGAGGCGGGCATCCGGTCGCCCATCCTGGTCCTGGGCCCGACCCCGCCGGACCAGGCGGAGCTTTCCGTGATCCACGGCCTGGATCAGTGTGTCACCGACTCGACCCAGGTAGAGGCGCTGGACCGGGCCGCGGAGGCCCGCGGGGGGATCGTGGCGGCGCATCTCAAAGTGGACACCGGGATGGGGCGCGTGGGGGTGGCACCCCGCGAGGTGCGCCGACTGGCGGAACGCATCGGCGCGCTCCGGGGCGTCCGACTCGTCGGCCTGATGACCCATTTTGCCGAGGCGGAGGCGGAGGAGCCGGCGTTCACGCGCGAACAACTCACCCGGTTCCTGGAGGCAGAGGGTGCGCTGCGCGAGGCGGGCATCCGGGTCCCGCTGCTCCATGCGGCCAACAGCGCCGCCCTCCTGTACCATCCCGCGGCCCGGCTGAACCTGGTGCGGCCGGGCATCCTGCTCTACGGCTGCCATCCGGGCCGTCCGCGCCCGGGGGATCCCGTCCTGCGCCCGGCGCTCCGGTTCCGCACGGCGATCTCGCAAGTCAAGGTCCTGCCGGCGGGGGCCAGCGTGAGCTACGGCCGCATGTTCGTCGCGCCGCGCGAGATGCGGGTCGCCACGCTCCCCGTGGGCTACGCCGACGGCCTCTCGCGCCTCCTGTCGAACCGAGGTCAAGTCCTGATTCGCGGCCGGCGCGCCCCCATCGTGGGCCGTGTATGCATGGACATGACCATGGTGGACGTGACCGACCTCGCCGAGGTCCGCCCCGGGGACGAGGTCGTCCTGATCGGCCGGCAGGGCGAGGACGAGATCACCGCCGACCTGCACGGGGCCTGGCAGGGGACCATCAGCTACGAAGTCCTCTGTCGCATCGGTCCCCGCGTCCCCCGGGTGTACATGGGATCCGGTGCGGCAAGCGTCGAAGGCGCTGCTTAGCGAGCCGGTGTGAGCCGGAGCCGAGATTGTCGAGTCCCCATCCACGATGCGCACGCCGCTTCTCCTGGACACGACGGTTCTCAGCAATGTTGTGAAGGTCGGCCGCTTCGATCTGCTCCGCCGGGTCTTCCCCGTCACCCTTTGTATTGCCGCGCAGGTCTATACGAGCAGGAAGAACGCGGGAGGATCAGCTGCCGTTCGGCGCCTGGCGGGGGAAGACGAGTAGCGCCGCCGGCCGACCCGAGAGCGGGGGACAATCTCCATCCCCTTCCAGGCCCTCCGCCTGTATTCGCTCCTTCCGCTTGACAAGCCTCGCGGGGCGCCCCTATAGTGCGAGCATCGTGCACGTGCGCGCCTCCACAGCGCTCTCTTCTCCACGGGGGTGACCGGATGAACGCCGTGATCATGGCCGGGGGGTTCGGGACGCGTCTGCGCCCGCTCAGCAACAACCTGCCTAAGCCCATGATCCCGATGGCCAACAAGCCCATGATGGAGCACATCGTGGACTTGCTCCGCCAGCACGAGATCACCGACCTGGTCACGCTGCTCCACTTCCAGCCGGAGCTGATCGAGGGCCACTTCGGCGACGGCGCGGCCTTCGGCGTGCGCATGACCTATGCGGGGGCGACGGATGACTACGGCACGGCCGGCGCCGTGAAGAACGCGGAGGGGCACGTCACCGGCCCGTTCCTGGTGATCAGCGGGGACCTCCTCACGGACTTCGACCTCAAGGCGGCCATCGCGTTTCACCGGGAGCGGCGGGCGGACCTCACCATCCTGCTCACGCGGGTGGAGAACCCGCTCCAGTACGGTGTCGTCATCACCGAACCGGACGGGCGCATCAGCCGCTTCCTGGAGAAGCCCACCTGGAGCGAGGTCTTCAGCGACACCATCAACACGGGAATCTACCTCCTCGAGCCGCAGGTGCTGGACTGGATCCCCCCCAAGCGGGAATTCGACTTCAGCAAGGACCTCTTCCCCCTCATGATGCGGGAGAAGCGGCGGCTCTTCGGCTACGTCGCCTCCGGCTACTGGCGGGACGTGGGCGACCTCCTGGAGTACCGGCTGGCGCACCAGGACATCCTGGCGGGCAAGGTCCGGGTCGGGATTCCGGGCCGGCGCGTGGAGGGGCTGGACAAGGCCATCTGGCTGGGCGAGGGGAGCCGCGTGGACTTCACCGCGGGGTTCCGGGGGTCGGTGCTGATCGGCAAGAACGCCCGAGTGGAGGCCAACGTCCGCCTCAGCAACAGCGTGGTCGGGGACAACTGCGTGGTGGAGGAGGGAGCGATCGTCTCCGACTCGGTGCTGTGGAGCGATGTCACGATCGGGCCCGGGGCGGTCCTGGCCGAGAACGTGGTCGGCCGCGGCAGCCAGATCCGCGGGCGCGCCCGCCTCTTCGAGGGGGCGCTGGTCAGCGACGGCTGCGTGATCGGCGAGGGCTCGGTGGTCAAGGCCGACGTGAAGGTCTGGCCGCAGAAGGTGGTGGAGGACGGCGCCACGCTCTCCACCAGCCTGGTGTGGGGCGACCGCTGGGCGCGCTCCCTCTTCGGGGCTTACGGCATCACGGGCCTGGGCAACGTGGAGCTCACGCCCGAGTTCGCCGCCAAGCTGGGGGCGGCCTTCGGCGCCACGCTCCGCGAGCGCGCCATCGTCTGCACCAGCCGGGACCCGCACCGGACCTGCCGCCTCATCAACCGGGCGATGATCAGTGGCTTCCTCTCGGTGGGCGTGGACGTGCGGGACCTCCGCGTGACGCCCATCCCCGTGGTGCGCTACCAGATGGGCAAGCACGAGGCGGTGATCGGGGTGCACGTGCGGCGGTCCCCGTACGACCCCGAACTGATCGACATCAAGTTCTTCGACGAGCGGGGGATGGACATCTCCGCCAGCCGCGAGAAGAGCGTCGAGCGGTTGTTCTTCCGGGAGGACTTCCGGCGCGCCAAGGTCGAGGGGACGGGGACGCTCTCCTTCCCGGAGTACGACCTGGAGTACTACCAGGAAGGGCTCCTGGGCTTCGTCGACCAGGCGGCGATCCGCGCCCGCGCCCCCAAGGTGGTGATCGACTACTCCTACGGCAGCGCCGCCACGATCTTCCCGGCGGTCCTGGGCCAGTTGGGCTGCGAGGTCATCGCGCTCAACGCCTACATGGACGAGCGCCGGATCACCAAGACCGCCGAGGAGTTCACCCGCTCCCTCCGGCAGCTCAGCGAGATCGTACGGATCCTGGGGGCCGACCTGGGGTTCATGCTGGACGCGGGGGCGGAGAAGCTGTTCCTGGTGGACAACAAGGGGGACCTGCTCTCGGACGACCTGGCCCTCGCCGTGGTGGCCTTCCTGGTGGCCCGCACGCAACCGGTGGGAACCATCGGGGCCCCCGTCACGGCCAGCGGGGTCCTGGAGGGGCTGGCCGCCCCGCACGGCTTCCGGGTGGCGCGGACCAAGATCGCCCCGCGGGCCCTGATGGAGGCGGCGACGCAGAACGGGGTGGTCTTCGTGGGGGACGCCTTCGGCGGGTTCGTCTTCCCGCGCTTCCAGCCGGCATTCGACGCCATGCTGGCCACGCTGAAGATCCTGGAGATGCTGGCCGTGAGCGAGCTGACGCTGCACGAGGCGATCCGCTACGTTCCCCAGCGAATGATGGGCCGGGACCAGCTCCCCTGCCCGTGGGAGAAGAAGGGCGCCCTGATGCGCACCCTGATCGAGGCGACGGCCGGAGAGAACGTCGAGCTGGTGGACGGGGTGAAGATCCGCCTGGGCGAGGATTGGACCATTCTCTACCCGGACCCGGATCGGCCGGTCTTCCACGTCCTGGCCGAGGCCACGACGCGGGCCCGGGCGGAAGAGATCGTCGGGACGTATCGGCAGTTGGTGCAGGAAACACTGGCACGCGCGACCACGGCCTGATCGGCCGCCGGCCGCCGCAACGCCCGGCGGGCGCACGGGGACGAGCATGGGAACGATCGCATTCGGGACGTCGGGGTGGCGCGGGATCATCGCGGAGGATTTCACCTTCACCGCGGTCCGGGCGGTGAGCGCTGCCATCGGGGAGTACGTCCAGGGACAGGAGGCGGACGCCGGAACGCGCGGAGTGGTGGTGGGTTACGACCCCCGCTTCCTGTCCGAGGCGTTCGCCGCCCAGGTGGCCAGGGTCCTGGCGGGCATGGGAATCCCGGTCTTCCTCTGCGACCGGGACACCCCCACGCCGGTCGTGGCCTACGAGATCCTGCGGCGCCGCGCGGCCGGCGGGGTGATCATCACCGCCTCCCACAATCCGCCGGAGTACAACGGCATCAAGTTCTCAGCCGCGTGGGGCGGGCCCGCCCTGCCCGAGGCGACACGCAAGATCCAGGAGCGCGCCAACGCCATCCTGGCCGGCTCGCGGGTCGTGGACCTCTCGCTGGCCGAGGCGGAATCGGGCGGCCTGATCCAGCGGATCGACCCGCGTGAGCCGTACCTGGAGCGGCTGCGCAGCCTGGTGGACCTGGAGACGATCCGGGACGCGCATCTGAAGGTCGTCGTCGATCCCCTGTACGGCTCGTCCCAGGGCTACCTGGACCGGATCCTGCGGGACGCCGGCTGCGAGGTGATGACGCTGCACGCCTGGCGCGATCCCCACTTCGGCGGGCGCGCGCCCGAGCCCTCGGAGGACCACCTGCAGGAGCTGGCGTTCCAAGTGGTGGAGGGGTCGGCGCAGTTGGGGTTGGCCACCGACGGGGACGCCGATCGGTTCGGCCTGGTGGACGCGGACGGATCGTTCCTCGAGCCCAACTACTTCCTCGGGCTGCTCCTCAGGCACCTGGTGAAGACGCGGGGGTGGACGGGCGGCGCCGCGCGGTCGGTGGCCACGACGCACCTGGTGGATGCCGTGGCGCGGCACCTGGGCATTCCCGTCTACGAGACCCCCGTCGGCTTCAAGTACATCGGGGAGCTCATCGCCAAGGACGCCATCGTGCTGGGCGGGGAGGAGAGCGCCGGCCTGTCCGTCAAGGGGCACGTCCCGGAGAAGGACGGGATCCTCGCTTGCCTCCTGGCCGCGGAGCTGGTCGCGTCGCGCGGGCGCGCCCGGCTGCGGACGCTGCTGCAGGAGCTGTACGGCGAGGTGGGGACGTTCCTCACCCGGCGCAAGAACTACCGGCTCCCGCCGGGTGCCGTGGAGAGGTTGCAGCAGCGGCTCGCGGAGCCGCCGGCCGCCCTGGCGAATCTCGCGGTCATCGAGGTGAAGCGGCTGGACGGGGTCAAGCTGATCCTGGAGGACGGGAGCTGGCTCTTGCTCCGGGTCTCCGGCACCGAGCCGGTGGTGCGGCTGTATGCGGAGGCCGGGACACCGGAAAAGCTCGAGGCCCTGATGGCCGCCGGGGAGGGGTTGATCGTCGAAGGCAAGTAGGAATTGGAAACCGACAATGCCAAACCGGCCAAGGGATCGGCACACCTGAGGGTCGTGAGGCAGTTCGGCTGAGGCCATTCATCGAGAAGGGAGTCATGGCATGAGCGAGATCAGTGAAGTCCGTGCGCGCGAGATCCTGGATTCCCGCGGCAACCCCACGGTGGAGGTCGAGGTGCTCCTGGAGAGCGGCGCCCTCGGTCGGGCCGCCGTGCCGTCCGGCGCCTCCACGGGCACGCGGGAGGCGCTCGAGCTCCGGGATGGGGACAAGGGCCGCTACCTCGGGAAGGGCGTCAGCAAGGCCGTGGAGAACGTGAACGAGACCGTCGCCCCGGAGGTGGAGGGGATGGAGGCGACGGACCAGGCCCTCCTGGACCAGGTGCTGTGCGAGTTGGACGGGACGCCGGAGAAAAAGAAGCTCGGGGCCAACGCCCTCCTGGGCGTGTCGCTGGCCGTGGCCAAGGCGGCCGCGGACGAGATGGGGCTCCCCCTCTACCGCTACCTGGGCGGGGTGAACGCCAGGGTCCTGCCGGTCCCCATGATGAACATCCTGAACGGCGGGAAGCACGCGGACAACACCGTGGACCTGCAGGAGTTCATGATCATGCCACTCGGGGCCGAGCGCTTCAGCGAGGCCCTGCGGATGGGCGCCGAGGTCTTCCATGCGCTGCGTGGCGTCCTCCGGCAGAAGGGGTACAACACCGCGGTCGGCGACGAGGGCGGCTTCGCGCCGGACCTCAAGACAAACGAGGAGGCGCTCCAGCTCATCCTCACCGCCATCGAGAAGGCCGGGTACAAGCCCGGGAAGGACATCTACATCGCCCTGGACCCGGCGGCCAGCGAGTTCTACTCGGAGACGGAGAAGCGCTACGTCCTGAAGGGCGAGGGCGACAAGAAGCTCACCTCGGAGGAGATGGTCGAGTTCTGGGCCCGCTGGGTGGCGCTGTACCCCATCGTCTCCATCGAGGACGGCATGTCGGAGCTGGACTGGGTG
>JBGPQZ010000148.1:0-7425 GCA_041489335.1 Methylomirabilia bacterium | reverse complement strand
TGCTGCACTCGGACGTCGTCCTGGTGGGGGTCTCGCGCACCTCTAAGACGCCCCTGGGCATGTTTCTGGCCTGGCGGGGCCTGCGCGTGGCGAACGTCCCGGTGGTCCTGGGCCTCCCGGTCCCCGAGGAGCTGTTCCGCGTGCACCCCCGGAAAGTCGTGGGGCTCACCATCAAGGCGGAGCGGTTGCTGGAGCTCCGACGGTCGCGGCTCCTCACGATGGAGACCCCGCCGAAGTTTCCCTACGCCGATGTGCGTCAGATCTGGAGCGAACTGGAGTACGCCCGCAAACTCTGCGTGCGGTCGGGCTGGCCGGTGGTGGACGTCACCGACAAGTCCATCGAGGAGGTAGCCGCCGAGGTGCTGGTCCTCACGGGAGTCGAGGAGCCGGAGCGGCGTCCTGCCCCGTCGCGGACGGGAATTCCGGCGGTCTGGCGGCGTACGTCGGAGTGAGGCGGTTCTCCATCGCCTTCATCGAGGCCGAGAACCTGACCGCGCTCGGCACCCAGCTCACGCAGCGGATTGACCGCGTGCCGGGCATCCTCAAGACGACCACGAACGTGCTGGTGAAGTAGGGCGGCGATGGACCTCTCACGACTCCGCAAGGATCCGGTGACATCGCGCTGGGTGGTGATCTCGCCCGACCGGGGCGGGCTCCCCGGGCCGGACGCCCCTCGGCGTCCCGCCGGCCTGCCTCCCGAGGCCTGCCCGTTCTGTCCGGGCCGCGAGGCAGAGGGAGCGGGCGGCGAGATCGCCGCGGAACGGGAGCCGGGGACGGCCCCCGGCGGCCCGGGCTGGTGGGTCCGGGTCATCCCCGACCGGTTCCCCATCTTCCACATCGAGGGGGGCGTGGAGAAGAGCGCCGAGGGGTTGTACGACAGCATGAACGCCGTCGGGGCGCACGAGCTGATCATCGAGACGCCGGAGCACGTGAGCCACTGGGCCCGCTTCGAGGGCCTGCAGCTGGAGCGGGTGCTCCGCAGTGTCCGGCAGCGGAGCCTGGACCTTCGGAACGACGCCCGCATCCGGCACCTCCTGTGGGTGAAAAACCATGGCTTATCGGGGAGCGTCTTTCAGCACCAGCACTCTCACGTGATGGCGAGTCCCTTCGTTCCCCGGGTGATCGAGGAGGAGCTGAAGGGCTTCGGGGACTACGCCCGCTGGAAGGAGCGCTGCGTGCTCTGCGACATCGTGAAGCAGGAGTGCCACGACGGGCGGCGAGTCCTCTTCCAGGAGGGGAGCCTGCTGGCCTTTGCGCCGTTCGCCTCCTGCTTCCCGCACGAGTGCTGGCTCGTGCCCATGAGTCACGGCCACGATTACGGGGCGGCGACGCCGGGAACGCTCCGGGACCTGGCGCGGGTCCTGCGGAAGGTCGCCGCCGCGCTCGAGCGCCTCCTGTCCGACCCGCCCTTCACCCTGACCCTGCACTCGTCGCCGCTGGGAGAATTTGCCCGCGAGGAGTACCACTGGCACCTCGAGATCGTGCCCCATCCCCCGCGGCTGCTCGGCCCCGAGTGGGGGACCGGGATCTTCGTGAACCCGGTGTCCCCGGAGGTGGCAGCGGAGCGGTTGCGAGGCGCCCTGGAGTAGCAGCCCTGCCTGCCAGTGGATGCCCACCGGCGTGATTGACGCCTCCCCCTTGACGAGCTAGTCTGGAACCTTCGTGGAATGCTCCGGGCTTTCTTTGCGTGCTTGGCCTGCCTGCCGCGACGCGTGCGGCGCAGGCAGGCGCCCTTTGCGGTTTAACTGTACTGTTTTGGATGGATGGCCCGTCGCCTGTGCCGCTCGGGAGCGGGGCGGGGCGGCGGGTCGAATGTTACTGAGGAAAGCGAGGGAGACATGCGCATCGGGTTGGTCCTGGGGGCGGCGGCGGTCCTCTTGGGAGCGGGTACGCTGGAGGCCGGGACCGCGCCGGCAACGGGATCGGAGCCGACCCGGGTGGTGGCCCGGGTCAATCAGGTGGACCTCACCTACGCGGACCTCCGGCTGCGGGTGGAGATGCTGGAGCAAGAGCGCGGCCCCGTGCCGGTCGAGCGGTATGGGGAGATCCTACGCGCCCTGGTTCGCGAGGAGATTCTGGCCCAGGCGGCGGTGACCGAGGGGCTGGAGCGCGAGACGGGCATCCAGCGCCGGATCGAGGTGGCGCGGCGCCAGGTCCTGATCGAGGAGCTGCTGCGGCGGAAGGTGGCGATCCAGAGCACGGTGAGCGAGGACGAGACGCGCAAGACCTACGAGGCGAACAAGAGCCACTTCAGCAGCGAGACGGTCGGCGTCAGCCACATCCTGGTGAAGACCGAGGCGGAGGCGGAGGCCATCCAGCAGGAGCTCAAGGCGGGGAAACCTTTCGACGAGCTGGCCAAGGGCAAGTCCCAGGATTCCGGCAGCGCCGAGAAGGGGGGCGACCTGGGGCCGGTGGCCCGCGGGGACACCGATCCGGAGTTCGAGGCCGCGGCCTTTGCCCTGAAGGAGGGTGAGGTGAGCGGCGTCGTCAAGACCCAGCACGGCTACCACATCCTCAAGGGGGGAGCGCACACGACCACGGTCCAGCCCTACGAGGAGGTGAAGGGACGCCTCCAGGAGATGCTGGGTAAGCAGAAGCAGCGGGACGCGCTCATGGCTACCATGGCGGATCTCGAGCAGCGGGCCGCGATGGAGATCTTCGAGGATCGCCTGCGGTGAGTGAGGGACGAACAACGAGATCCGCAGATTCCGCAGATTCAAAGAGTACGACGGGCGGCTTCGGCCGCCCGTCGCGCTTTCTGATCAGCCCTTGCGTTCTTGTCCGCCGGTCCGCAGGACTCCGGACTCCTGCGGAGAGGCGGATTGGCGGTTAAGCGGCGCTGTTCCGGTGGCGGATGCGCCAGCAGGTGTGAATGTGCGGGTTGCGGACGAAATCGAGGGGCAGGGTGGCCGCCGTGATATCCTCGAGATCAAGGTGGCCGAGGGCGGCCCGGTCCATTCGGAACTGCTGGAAGTTGTTGGAGAAGTAGAGGACCCCGCCGGGAGTGAGGAGGCGGCTCACGGCGCGGATGAGGGCGACGTGGTCCCGCTGGATGTCCAGGGTGCGATCCCCCATGCGCTTGGAATTGGAGAAGGTCGGGGGATCCAGAAAGATGAGGTCGTACCGGTCGGCAGGATGCGCGTCGAGCCAGTCGAGGCAGTCGGCGCGGACGACGCGGTGGACGGGTCCCTCGCGGAAGCCGTTGAGCGCCAGGTTCCGCCGCGCCCAGTCCAGATAGACCGCCGACATGTCCAGCGTGGTCGTCTGGCGCGCCCCGCCGGCCGCCGCGTAGACGGTGGCGGTCCCCGTGTAGGCAAAGAGGTTCAGGAAGCGCCGCCCGGCCGCCTGCTCCCGGATCAGGGCACGGGTGCGTCGGTGATCCAGGAAGATGCCCGTGTCGAGGTAATCGGTGAGGTTCACGAGGAAGCAGAGACCCGCCTCGTGGACGGTGTGGTAGTGCTCGGCGTGGGCCACGCGCTGGTACTGGGCGGGCCCTTTCTGCCGGTGGCGGACCTTGAGGGTCACGTGGACGGCGGGGACCTCGAGGACCGCCGGGATGGCGCGGAGCGCCTCGCCGAGACGCGCCGCGGCCCGCGCGGGGTCGACGCTGGAGGGCGCCGCGTACTCCTGGACGTGGACCCAGCCCTCGTACCAGTCGATGGCGAGGGCGTACTCCGGGAGATCGGCGTCATAGACCCGGAAGCAGGTCACCCCCTCGCGGCGGGCCCACTTCCTGAGGTGCCGCAGGTTCTTGCGGAGGCGATTGACGAACATCGCCGCCCCCGGAGAACCGGCGGCGGGCAGGGGCTCCTGTGTCACGTCAAGGCTCCGACCATGCGCTGCGCGGATGCGGATCTCCCGGACGGAAGCGGTTCCGATGCCAGCGCGCATCCCCTGTCGAGGGTCGCGAGGCGTGAGGGTTGCGACACGGCGCTAGGCGCGATAGGATACGAATCCAGGGGAAGGTCGACCGACCTCGAGTCGCCGCGGCGAAGCAGCGATTGACCGATGCCCTGGGAGCGCACGCGGGGATCTGAGGCGGGAAACAAATGGTGCCGAAGGGGGGACTCGAACCCCCATGGGGATACCCCCACTACGCCCTGAACGTAGCGCGTCTACCAGTTCCGCCACTTCGGCAAGCGGACACTCTTTTAGTCGGTCTCCGGCGAAAAGTCAATCGAAAATTGCCGGCCGGACTGATACCACGGAAGGCGTTCGACTGCAACAGTTGAGTGGAAACCATGGCAGGCCGACCGATCGTCACGCTCCTCACCGATTTCGGGCTGCACGACCCCTTCGTCGGGATCATGAAAGGCATCATTCTGGGTCGCTGTCCCGACGCGCAGGTGGTGGATCTCTGCCACGAGCTGCCGCCCCACGACATCCTCGGAGCCGGCTTCCTCTTGCAGACGGCGGCTCGCTACTTTCCCCCGGAGACGATCCACGTGGCGGTCGTGGATCCCGGTGTGGGGGGTGCGCGCCGAGCGCTCCTGGCCGAGATCGACGGGCAGCGATTCCTCGCCCCGGACAACGGACTCCTCAGCCATGCGCTGGCGGCCGCCTCCCGCTGCCGCGTCCGCGCGCTCGCGGCGGCGGAGCACTGGCTCCATCCGGTGAGCGCCACCTTTCACGGGCGGGATGTGTTCGCGCCGGTGGCGGGCCGGCTGGCGGCCGGGATGTCGCCGGAAGCCTTCGGTCCGGAGGTTCGTGATCCCGTCCGGCGGGAGATCCCGCAGCCGTGCGTGGACGATCTGGGGCGCCTGGTGGGGCAGGTCATCTGGATCGACCGCTTCGGGAACTGCATCACGAACATCGCCCAGCGCGACCTGGAACGGTGGTCGGGGTCGGGCAAGAGCGGCATCCGGATCCTGGCAAAGGATCGGCCCCTCGGTTGCCTGGTGGCCTGTTTCGAGGCGGTCGGGTGCGGCGAAGGGGGCGCCGTCCTGGGAAGCACGGGTCATGTGGAGCTGTTCGTGAACCAGGGCCACTGTGCGCAGGTGTGCGGGCTTGGGTCGGGCGATCCGATCGTCCTGACGACCGACCGGTAGCGGGGAAGCGCGGGGAGCACGGGGGCACCGGGCGAGGGGCGAATGCGGAATGCGGAATGCGGAATGACGAATACGAAAGATACGCAGAGGGGCGGAGGAGCTGGGGAACGGGAGGGTCCGTGGTGGGGAGCGAGCGCGAGACGAAGGGACGCGAGGCGGAATCGGCCACGTTCAGCAGCCTGGTCCTGATGCTGGCGGCGAGCGGCCTGGCTTCTCTGGGCGCGGCGCCCGATCCGGGGGGCGGCGAAAAGAAGGTCGACCTCGCCGAGGCGCGACAGGCCATCGACGTGCTGGAGGTGCTGCAAGCCAAGACGGCGGGCAACCTGACGGCCGAGGAGTCCCGCCTGCTCGAGGGGATCCTCTTCGACCTCCGCATGCGATACGTCGAAGCGATGAAGAGCGGGTGAGGGAGTGGAGCGGTGTGCACGAGTTCACCAGTCCATCTGCGCCATTTGACAGGTGACGAGCGGCGTGTTACATACTCACTTTCCGGTCCTCCAGGGGCCGGTTCGAAGGAAAGAGGGGTGAGCCCGATGTACAGTCGAGGTATTCTGTCCGGTCTTGCCGGTGCGGTTCTCGTGATCAGTGGCGTCCTCTGCGCCTCTCCGACCCTGGCGGTGGAGGCCGGGGGCAGCGCCCTGCAGAGCCTGCAGGATGCCTTCGTGCAGGTGGCGCAGGCCGTGAAGCCGGCGGTGGTGAACATCGCCACCACCCAGAAGCCCCGGCAGCCCGAGGGGCGGCGCGGCCAGCAGGTTCCCCCCCAGTTCCGCGGCCCGTTCCGGGACTTCTTCGGGGAGGACTTCTTCGAGCGATTCTTCGGTGACCAGCCGCAGCGGGAGCGGCACAGCCTGGGCTCGGGCGTGATCGTGGACAAGCGGGGCTACATCCTGACCAACAATCACGTGATCGAGCAGGCTGACGAGATCGAGGTGCGGCTCTCGGACAAGCGGAAGTTCAAGGCGACGGTGGTGGGGAAGGACTCCAAGACCGACCTGGCGGTGATCAAGGTGGAGGCCGACGGCGAGCTGCCCGTGGCGCGCCTCGGCGACTCCGGCAAGATCCGGATCGCCGAGTGGGTCATGGCCATCGGGAATCCCTTCGGGCTGGACCAGACGGTGACGGTGGGGGTCATCAGCGCGGTGGGGCGGTCGGACGTGGGGATCACCACGTATGAGGACTTCATCCAGACCGACGCCTCCATCAATCCCGGGAACTCCGGCGGCCCGCTGGTGAACCTGTCCGGGGAGGTGGTCGGCATCAACACGGCCATCGTGGCCTCGGGGCAGGGCATCGGCTTCGCCATCCCGATCAACATGGCGCGGGAGATCAAGGACCGCCTGATCGCGCAGGGCAAGGTGGTCCGCGGCTGGTTGGGCATCGGCATCCAGGAGTTGACGGAGGAATTGGCGTCCCAGTTCGGGGTGAAGCCCGAGGAGGGCGTCCTGGTCGGGAACGTGATGAAGGACAGCCCGGCGGACCGGGGCGGCCTCAAGGCCGGGGACATCATCCAGGAGTTCAACGAGGTCAAGCTCACCGGCGTCCGCCAACTCCAGAAGGAAGTGGCGGGGAGCCCCATCAATGCCCCGGCCAAGGTGAAGATCCTGCGGGAGAAGCAGTCGCTCACGCTGACCGCCGTCCTGGGCGAGCAGCCGACGGAGGTGGCGGCGGCTCCCGGCGGCACCGCGGCGGAGCCGGCGGAGTGGTACGGGTTCAGCGTGCAGGATCTCAGCCCCGAACTGCGGGAGCAGCTCACGCTCCCCGAGGCCATCGGTGTGGTGGTTTCCGGCGTCGAGGAAGGGGGGCCGGCGGCGCGGGCCGGGATTCGTCCCGGCGACATCATCACGCAGGTGAATCGCGAGCCGGTGAAGAATGTGCAGGGGTTCAGCCGGATCCTCGGCCAGACGCGCCGGGGGGGCAACCTGCTGCTCCTGGTGCAGCGCGACGGCGGCTCTCGCTTCGTGGTGCTGAGCCCCAAGAAGTAGGCGCAAAGGAGGTGTGATGGCGCGACGCTCGAGCTCCTTTTACGAGGAGATCCGAGACGACACGCTGGCGGTGTACATCCAGCGGATCGTGCGGATTCCCCTCCTCTTGATCATTGCACTTGGTTTTGTAAATGCCTACAAAAATGATAGAACCCTTTTTTATCTCGCTGGGTCATCAGTGTTTGTTATCTTAACAGGTTACATCATTCTCTCTTTTATTGGGCGAACAGATGTAGGTTGGGGAGGTTATAAAAGTTATAAGTTTTTATCCTTCTTTTTGCCTTTAGTCCTGTTGAGTTTCATGATTTTATTCAGGAACATAAAATTTAATCCCGAACATCGAATTCTATATATTCTACCTTTGTCCTTCGCTGCCCTTATCGTCTTTAACATTC
>JBGPQZ010000147.1:0-7438 GCA_041489335.1 Methylomirabilia bacterium | reverse complement strand
GTCGGCCGGAAGAAGCTGATCTACCAGACGCCGTGGTACGAGGGCGGCCAGTACCGCGGCCTCCTGGAGCTGGCCCTGGAGATTCCGGCGGCGATGCCTCACTTCGTCCGCGAGCCGTGATGGGGCCGCCCCTGAGCGCCGCGCGCTCCCGCACGGGCCGAAGCCGTTCTGGCACGGGGAGGCCGATGCCGATCGAGGCGCGATTCGTCCATGTCAATCTGGTCGCCCGCGACTGGAGGCGACTGGTCGCGTTCTACGGCCAGGTCTTCGGCTGCGAGCCGGTGCCGCCCGAGCGTGACCTGTCCGGACCGTGGCTGGAGCGGGCGACGGCCATCCCCGGCGCGAGGATCCGCGGCGTCCACCTGCGGCTGCCCGGCTGGGGCGGCGCGGGGCCCACGCTGGAAATCTTTCAGTATCACCCCCACCTGGACTGCGAACGGGCCGGGGTCAACCGGCCCGGCCTGGGCCATCTCGCCTTCGCCGTGGCCGACGTCGGCGCCGCCCGCGAGGCGGTCCTGACCGCGGGTGGCGGTGCCGTGGGCGAACTGGTCGGTGCGGACATTCCCGGGGCGGGTCGGATCCGCTTTGTCTACGTCACCGACCCCGAGGCCAATGTGATCGAGCTCCAGCAGTGGCTTTCATGACATCGGCGCTTCTGCGTTTCCTGGTCTCGTGTTAAACCTGTGCGAAAGGAGCAGAGCATGAAGGGCAATAACCGGGTCATCGCGCGACTCAACGATCTCTTGGCCGATGAGCTGACCGCCATCAGCCAGTACATGGTCCAGTCCGAGATGTGCTCCAACTGGGGCTACGACAAGCTGCACAAGGCCATCGAGAAGCGGGCCATCGACGAGATGAAGCATGCGGAGAAGCTGATCGGGCGGATCATCTTCCTGGAGGGGACGCCCGTCGTCAGCAAGCTGAACAAGGTGAACGTCGGGGCCGATGTCGAGGCCCAGCACAAGAACGACCTGAAGGCCGAGCAGGGCGCGATCCAGGCCTACAACGAGAGCATCCGCCTGGCGGTGGAATTGGCCGACAACGGCACGCGCGAACTGCTCGAGTCCGTCCTGAAAGACGAGGAAGACCACATCGACTGGATCGAGGCGCAGCTCGACCAGATCAAGCAGATGGGGACGCAGGTCTACCTGTCGGAACAGCTGGGCTAGGCATCCCGTCGGGGAGCGCCCGGACGATCCGGCGCCGGCGGACGGCCGGGCACTCTGGAGCAGGAAAGGAGGTGACCCGCGGCGAGGTGGTCGTGGCTGGCTGGGAGTCTCGAGGCCACTCCGAACGTCCTTGTGTTTGGAGGGGGGCTACTGGGCATGACACGTAGGAGGAGACAGCGATGAGTGCTGACCTGAAAGTGTCCAGCCTAGATCCGGGGCGCGGGCCCCAGTTCGAGGTCCAAGACTTCCCTGAACCACCACGCGATCTGAACTTCCGCAAGTTGATGGCCGTCCTGGGTCCCGCCGTCATCGCGCTGGGCGGGACCATCGGGGGCGGGGAATGGCTAGTCGGTCCTTCCCTCTTCGTCCAGTGGGGGCTGGCCCTCCTCTGGATCACCACGGTTTCCTCCCTCCTGCAAGTCTTCCTGAACCTGGAGATGTGCCGGTACACGCTCTACACCGGCGAGCCCATCACCGTGGGGTTCATGCGCCTGGCGCCGGGCAAGGCGTTCTGGGGCTGGTTCTTCACCATCATCGGATTCCTGGAGCGGGCGCTGCCGGGGTGGGCCCTGGGGACGGCCACGGCGGTCGCCGCCCTCCAGCTCGGCAAGATTCCGGCGGCCGGAGACCGGGGGACGGTCGTCTTCTGGGGCTATCTCGTCTTCGCCTCGTGCTGCCTGATCGTCTGCCTGGGGAAGACGATCGAGCGGACGCTGGAGTGGGCCAACTGGATCATGATGATCGTGGTCCTGGGCGGCCTGTTCCTGCTCGACCTCTACATCGTCCCGGCGTCGGTATGGTGGGAGGGGGTCACCGGTTTCTTCACCTTCGGCTACATCCCAAAGGGCGTGGACATGCTCCTGCTCGGGGCCCTGGTGGGATACTCGGCCTATGGCGGATTCGGCAACAACGCCATCACCAACTGGTACCGGGACAAGGGCTACGGCATGGGTGGGAACGTCGGCTACATCCCGGCAGCCATCGGGGGGAAGGAAGTCCACGTCTCGCACGTGGGGAAGATTGCGCCGGGGACTGCCGAGAACCAGGAGCGCTTCAAGGGGTGGTGGAAGCCCCTCAACATCGACCAGTGGTTCATCTTCTACGGCGGGGCCATGTTGGGGATGTTCCTGCCGGGCATCCTCTACGTCGGGACGCTGCCGCGCGGCCAGAAGCTCCCGGCCTGGGGCATCGCCGCCTCCACCGCCAGCGGCCTGGTCCAGCAGATGGGGAACTTCGGCTGGTTCCTGGCCCTCTTCTTCGGCTTCTGGATCCTGTACAGCACGGCCATCAGCAACGTGGACCTGGTGGTGCGGCAGTGCACCGACATGCTCTGGTTCGGCGTGGAGGGGATCCGGCGCTGGGCCAAGGCCGACATCCGGAAGGTCTACTACACGCTCCTCATCGCCTTCTTCGCCTGGGGCGTCACCTTCGTGAATATCACCCTTCCCCTCATCATCTTTGCCGTCAGCGCGAACATTGCGAACTTCACCATGGCGCTGTCGGCGATCCTCACCATCCGGGTGAAAAGGAAGTTCCTCCCGCCCGAGTACCGGGGGAGCCTCTTCCGCGATGCGGTGCTGATCCTGAACCTGCTGTTCTTCGGGTTCTTCTTCGCGGTGTTCATCCTCAGCCAGTTCTTCGGGCTGAAGTTCTAGCGAGTCCGGCCGGGGCCTCGGGCGCATGCCCGGGGCCCCGGCACGCTCACGACGCGGGGGCGTTGGGCGAGCCGGGCCGGGTGATCTGGCGTGGAGGTGAGCATGGCTCCTGAGGGGAAACCGCGCCTGGATCGGGATCGGTACTTCATGGGGATCGCGCTGGCCGTGCGCGCCCGCGCCAACTGTCGCGGCAACCACGTGGGGGCGATCCTGGTGCTGGACGGGCACGTGGTCTCGACGGGCTACAACGGGACCCCGTCGGACATGGTGAACTGCGAGGAGGGCGGCTGCGACCGGTGCGCGAACCGGGAGAAGTACGGGTCGGGGAAGGGATACGACCTCTGCATCTGCGTGCACGCCGAGCAAAACGCGCTGCTCTCGGCGGCCCGCTTCGGCATCCCCGTCGGAGGGGCGGTCCTCTACACGACCATGCGCCCCTGCTTCGGCTGTACCAAGGAGCTCTTGCAGGCGAAGGTCAGGGCGGTCTACTACCTGCACGACTGGAAGCACCCGGATCCCGACGTCTGGCACGAGTACGAGAAGCTGCAGCAACGGTTTCCCGAGGGGATTCGCAAGCTCGAGATGGAGGACCCGGATACGGAGTGGGCGGTGGGATCGAAGGTGCGGGCGCCGCAGGAAAGCGGCCACTCGATCCCCGGCAACTGATGAAGACAGCCGTTGGCCACTAGCCCGGGGTGGACCGGCATCTCCCGGCGACGGGGGCTTCGCCAACGGCTGGGAGCCATCGGCCAACGGCCTTAGATGTCCAGCGGGTTCACCGTGGCGACGGCCTGCGGGCTCCTCTGCCAGATCGCCGGGTCCTCGTCCGTGTAGAGTGGGCGCCCTCAGAGCGTGAGGACGTCGTGTTGCATGAGGAGGTCGCTGATCACCGGCATCGTCGAAACCTCGCCCGCCCGGAGCGAATCCTGCAGGCCGAAGTGCTCGACACAGGTCTTGCAGGCGAGAATCTCCACCCCGATTCCCTCGAGGTCCTGGAGGGTGCCCACCACCGGCGAGTCGGCGACCAGGAGCCTGACACCGCCGTTCCAGCACACGATCTTGTCGGGACGTAACGGATTCGCGACCAGCGTCTTCAGGAAATTCCCCAGGATGGTAAGCCCTAACTGCTCGTCCCCCTGGCCCATGCCCTGACGCCCCAAGAGCAGGACACGCCCCCTGCGCGGCTCTGACATGCGGCGACTCCTTTCCCCTCCGCCGACTTCGGCCGGATGGTCCCCTCCTCTTCCTGTAGTCTACAGTCCTGATCATCAATGGGACAAATCGAAAGTGCCGATCGCCTTCCCGCCGCCGATCGAGGCGGGAGATGGACCGGCTCACGGGGGCCCGCGCGGACAGCTCAGACCCGTGGGGCGGGCGTCTCGCCGCCGGATGGCACGTGGTTCATGGCAAGGCAGGGGCTCGCGGCGTCTAGATCACCTGGATGGCCGATTCGGGGATCACCTCGCCGATCTCCCAGACGGCCTCGCCGCCGGCCGCGAAGCGGTCGCGGACCGCCTGGGCCTGCTGCGGGGACGCGGAGAAGAGGAGGCCGCCCGACGTCTCGGAGTCGAAGAGAAGATCCGCGAGGGCCGGCGGCACGTGCGGGGCGGTCTGCAGGGCCAGCCCGCCCAGGCCGGTCAGGTACTTCCGGTTGCGCCCCAGGCCGCCGGCGAAGAGGCCGCGCTCCGCGTACTCCATCGCGCCGGGGAGCAGGGGAACGGCGTCGGCGGAGAGGCGCATCCCGCAGCCGCTCTGCAGGACCATCTCGCTCCCGTGGCCCAGCAGGCCGAAGCCGGTGACGTCGGTGCAGCCGCGGATGCCGAGCTCCGCCAGGACGTCCGCGGCGAGCCGGTTCAGCCGGGTCATGCTCTGGATGGCCTGCTCCACGTGCGCGGGCGCGGCACGCCCCGCCTTGGCCGCCGTGGCGATGACGCCCGTCCCCAGGGGCTTGCTGAGGAAGACCCGGTGTCCCGGCCGGAGGCCGCCCTTGATGGCGATCCGATCGGGATGGACCAGGCCGGTGACGCACAGGCCGTACTTGGGCTCCTTGTCCATCACGGTGTGGCCGCCTGCGAGGACCACGCCCGCCTCCGCCACCTTGTCCGCCCCGCCCTGGAAGATGCGCGCGATCACCTCCCGCGGAAACTCGCGCGGGAAGCCGGCGACATTCAGGGCCAGCAGGACCTGTCCCCCCATGGCGTAGACGTCGCTCATCGAGTTGGCAGCGGCCACGGCCCCGTACGCGTAGGGATCGTCCACGATGGGGGGGAAGAAGTCCACCGTCTGGATGACGGCCTGTTCCGCGTTCAGGCGGTAGACCGCCGCGTCGTCGCTCCGCTCCAGGCCCACCAGGAGGTCGGGGTGCCGGTGCGGGGTGAGAAGCGCCAAGATGTCGTGTAGGTCCCCCGGACCCAGCTTGGCCGCTCAGCCGGCACAGGCTGCGTACTCGGTGAGTCGAATCTCTTTCACCTGGGGGGCACCGGCAGGCTCGGACGCGCTCATGGCCCATCTCCGCTCGCGGGTCGTGGAGGCGCGGGGCGGCGTCCCACCGCCGCGCGCGCGTGACGCGTCAGGGATACCACAGCAGCCCCGATGAGACAATATAGATTCACCCGAGGGGCGATTGTCCGGGCAGGTGGAGGACACCGACGCGGACGGGAGCACGGCGCTACGGGCGGGGAAGCTCCAGGGTGAGCGAAAGCGGCTCCGGGGCGCCGCGGCGGGCGACGATCAGGCCGAGCGTTCGATCGGATCCCCGGACGGCTGCCTCGAACGTCGCGAGGTCGTGGACGGGATGCCGATCCGCCTCGAGGAGCAGGTCCCGGGGGCGCAGCCCCGACCGGGCGGCCGGCGACTCGGGCTCCACGAAGGCGACAGCGAGACGGACCTCCCCGCGGCCCAGGCCGGCGCTCTCGTTGCGCTCGTTCAGCTCGCGCACGATGAAACCGAAGCGTTCTCCGGCGAACTGAGCCCGGACCGGCGCCGGCATGGCGCCGACAACCACGGGCAGGCGGAGGCGAGCGGCTCCCCGCAGGACCGTGACGGTGACGCGGCGGTTGACGGGCAGGGAGCGGATCAGACGCTGGAGCTGCCGCATGTCCCAGACGGGCTGAATGTCTACCTGGACGATGACGTCCCCGCGGGTGAGCCGGGCCCGATCGGCGGGTCCATCCTCCAATACGTCCATCACGTGAACGCCGTTCCCGGCGGCGGGGCCGAAGGTTACAGCCAGGCGATCCGCCAGCTCCTCGCCGACGTCGGCGATGGAGATTCCCAGCCACCCCAGGTCCGGCGAGGCCTGGGCCGCCGCGAGGGCGGGGAGGAGGAGCAACCAGGGCCAGGCGCGGAACGCCATGCGGAGAAGGCGCGACATCGGGCCGGCCGGCCGGCTCATTGCTTCGCCAGGTCCTTGATGGGGACGTCGATCCCGCAGACCTCGCAGTACACGCTGCCCTCGGTTGTCTCGGTCACCTCGAACTCCTGCATGAAGCAGAACGGGCAGAACCGTTTCTCGAGCCCCTCTTGGTTTTCCGGCATCGTCGGTACCTCCTGGTTGGGACGCCCTGAACGTCAGATTAGCCGAGATAACACACCCGGTCAATGTGCAGAGGCCTTACGTTCCCCGGCTGCGCGTTGACAGCTATTTGGGCCTATGTTATGGTGCCCAGAGAACGGCATACGCGGGGCGGAACCGCGCTGGAAAGTAGGGATGGGCAGGGCCAGGCCCTGGCCTGCTTGTTCGTGCGGATGAGAATACGATCACGGTCGGGTTGGCCCCGGGTGCTCACGGCTACCACGCTGCTGCTCCATCTGCTTGGCACGCAGGCGATGGCTGGCGCCCTGGAACGAGCCATGCTCGGGAAGTCCACGGTCGTGGATCTGACGCACCCGATCGAGCAGGGGGCCGCGGGGATCGGGGGCGCGGAAGGCCCGCGGCCCGATCCCAACGGGGAGAAAGCCACCGCCGGCCCTCGGTCCGCGGCGGGAGGGGAGTTGGGCACGCGCTTGAACGCGCTGGGCCTGGCCCGGAAGACCGGGGCGACGGTTGCCCGGATCCCGTCCCGAGAGCTCTTCGCTCAGGCGATCGTGGTGGATGTCACGAAGAAGGCGGCGGAGGTGCCCGGCTACCGGGTGACACGGAGGATCTGCTGGCGTGGGAACAGGCGCACGGCCGCATTCCCAAGCAGAGCGTGGTCCTGCTTTCGACCGGCTGGGCCCGGCGGTGGGCGGATCCGACGCGCTATGTCAATGCGGACGCGCAGGGGGTGCCGCGTGTGCCGGGGTTCTCGGCCGCTGCCCTGGCGTTCCTCGTGAACGACCGCTCCGTCCGAGGCGTGGGGCTGGATGCCTTCACCCCGGATGGCCCTCCGGCCGGCGGCGGGAACGGCCACGAGTCGTCCGTGCCGGCGGGCCGGTGGCAGCTCGAGAACCTGGCCAATCTGGATCGGCTCCCCCCCAGGGGGGCCAAGCTGGTGATCGCGCCGCTTCGGGTCGAGGCGTCCTCCGCCCCCGCGCGCGTGCTCGCCATTCTCCCGTGACGCTCCGGTCGCGGACCTACGACTACCGTGCGTGACCCACATCGGCGTCTTGCCAGGATTCCGACCGCGATCCTCT
>JBGPQZ010000146.1:0-7462 GCA_041489335.1 Methylomirabilia bacterium | reverse complement strand
CGCTCAGGTAGACTTCCATGGAACCGAGCTCCACCCGGTCCGGCCCACCCACAGCGCCTGGGACGCGGGGCGCATAGATCAGACGGGCCGAGGACTTCCATTATTCGCCGGGTCGTTGCCGGAGCAGCGCGGCCGCTTCATCGCGGACCTCGGCTCGGGTCGCCCGGGACGCCAGCTCCCGGAGGTCCTGGCGCAAGAGATACGGAAGCAGTCCGAGCGCCAGGCGGGCCGGCGTCGCCGGATTGCTCGCCAAGGCGACCTTGACCGCGTAGCGAGCGATCCAGCGGTCGCTCTCCGCAATGGCCTCCAGACACTCGGGAGAGGCCCGGCGCGAGGCGGCCAGCTTCACCACCTCAGCCTCGGTGAGTCGCGGGTTGCCCAGAACGACTTGGACCACCCGCGCGTCGGGATCGAACAGCAACCGCTCGATGAGCAGCGGCACGGGCCGCCGCGCCTGGGAGATCCGGGATCCCACGGGCTCCGTGGGATGGGGGACCACCTCATCGTCGAGGGCCTCCGCCGGCCGCCGCTCCTCGGCGAACAGGCGGGCACTCCGATGCCCGCTCTCGTGCAGGGCGGCCTCGACCGCCCGCCACGCCTCGGGCGGAACCACCCTGGCCAGCCGGCGCTTGTCGAGCAGGCCCAGAGAAACCCGCTGGACCTGCCGATTGCCTTCCGCCACCATCTCCTGAAGGCGGGCGATCGTCCAGGCGGCCTCTTCCGGAGACCTGGCGCCGAGGTGCTCGCCGAACCGATACAGGCGAAGCTCCGGATCGGCGATGGCCGCGAGAAGGGGCAGCAGGGCTTCGGCCTCTCGCCACGCCCGGAGCCTTCGGCAGGCCGTGAGGTGCCGACGGAGAATCACGAGCTGGCGCTGCCGAATGGCACCGTCCATGAGCAGGTGGAAGACGCTCGGCGGAGATTCCTGTCAGAGATGGGCAGCCGAACAACTGCTCCGGTCCGTCAGAACGCGGAACGCGGGAAAGAAAGACGCTCGCGGAGCCTTGGGGGTAGTTCGACTCGTTTGGTGGAGGGTAAGGGATTCGAACCCTCGGCCTCCGCGTTGCGAACGCGGCGCTCTCCCAACTGAGCTAACCCCCCGTCCGGCTGCATGCCTGCGAGATTCCCGGCCGTCCCGCGACGGCTGAGTCCCGGATCCCGGAAAGCCGGGCGATCTCGACAAGGTGAGAGGTGACTATAGACAATGAGACCTGGGGCTGTCCAGGGATTTCTGCAAAGGATATCACTTCCATACCTGAAAGGTCTGACATACCAACCTGTCAGGAGGCCTCATATATTACCGGGCCAGACGGGTTGGACTGACAAATTGGCAAGCCGTTGATTCTAAATGGGAAGATCTAGTGGGGCGCCCCGCCTCACTCCTCGGGCTCCTCGCCAGAACCGCCCGCGCCGAGTTCCCGGGTGAATGGGATGCCCTGCTTGCAGAGCAGGCATTCCTCGGGTGCGTACGTGGGGACGTCCCGCGTGACGATTGTGAACAGGGGGTACTTGAACTTCATCCCGGTGCTGCGGCGCCAGATGGCCCCGATGCCCACCACCTGCCCGCCCATCTCCTCGACGAGCCGGATCAACTGCTTCACCGTGCCGCCGGTGGTCAGGATGTCCTCGACAATGAGGACGCGCCCCCCCTCCGCGAAGAAGGCCCGGTACTCGGGCACCAGGCTGACCTCCGTCCGGCCGTCGGCTGCCTTCTCCTTGAGGGCGAAGATGAACCGGGGGCGCGCCGGGTGGGCCCGGGCCACGCAGTGGCCGAGGAGGCCGGCGCCGTAGCCGGTGGTGAGGACGAGATCCACCGGGTAGCGGCCGAAGTGGGCGGCGATGAGATCGCCCAGCCCTTCGGTGAAGGTCGGCTCCGTCGTCACCAGGGCCTTGGCAATGTACTCCGAGGTGTGGCGGCCTGACCGGAGGACGATGTGCTCGTCCGTGCGATAGGCGCCCGTGCGGAGCAGGATGCCTCGGTGCAACCGCTCAAGGATCTCGGGATCGATGGGAACCGATTTCTCTCGATTCGGCATAGTCCTATACCCCTTCCTCTTCGGCGATCAGGGGGACCGGCTGACCCTTGTGCACGTCCCAGAGCCCGCGTTCCCGGATCCGGAGGCTCGGAATCGCGGTGAACGTCAGGACCTGGGCGGCCAGGAATGGATTCTCTCGAGATGATTCCGCCCACCGGGAGGGGGATCTCCGCGCGGACGACACCATCGGCCGCCACGACCAAGCCGCCCCCCAGGGCGAGCATCCGCTCGAAGGCCCGGAGCATCTCGGCGTCGCTCGCCCCCAGGAGGAGCAGGTTGCTGGAGTCGAAGCTCACGCTGCTGGCGAGTGCCCCCCGCGCGAGGCCGAATCCCGAGACGAAGCCGTGGGCGATGCAGCCCGCCCCATGCCGATCCGTGGCCACCACCTTGAGGAGATCCGCCGCGGGGTCGGCCTCGAGGGCACCCGCGCGGACCGGGAGATCGCGGATCTCCTCCCGGGTGAGGATCTCGGAGTCACGCCCGCACCTCGGCCGGCGTGGTCGGCTCGTGGCACGAGGAGATCCCTGCGGCCGCGAGGGCCGCGAGCTTCACCCCCCGCGCCCCGGCGGTGTGTCCTTCCACCGACTTCCCCAGGGCCTCGGCTTTGGCGACGAGCATCCGAAGATCGGTCCGCCCCTCGAGCAGCGCGGGCCAGTAGATCTCGCCCAGGCCGAGGACGGCGGGCTCCTCCAGCAGGCGCGTCATCTCCTCCAGGCTGAGCGACGACTGGCCGTCGCCCCGGTCCGAGCAGAGGTAGGCGATGGTGGGAGCCGTGGCGAACGCGGCGATGGGGAGATCGGCCAGGTAGCGCAGGAAGGCCGCCAACGCGCCGTAGCCGCCGACGTTGGCGAGTACGGGGGTCTCGGTCACGAAGGCCGTGAGCCCCGTCGGGATGGCAGCGGCGAGGTAGTGGTCCAGGCGCTGGATGTAGTCCAGGTGCGTGTGGGCGTCGATGAAGCCCGGCGCGATGACCTGCCCCCGGGCCTCGACGACCGTGGTCGCCTCCCCGACGCAGCGCTCGGCCTCGGGGCCGATGAGCGCAATCTGGCTGCCGGAGACGACTACGCCCCACCCGTCCAGAAGCTCGCCGGTGTACACGTTCGCCAGCGTGCCCCCGAGGACGACCAGGTCCGCCGGGGTCTCTTGCAGAGCCACCCGGACGAGATGGTGGGGATCGTCATGGGTTGGCTGCAGCGCGGGATCGGGCACGCCCCCTCCCGGGATGGGTCAGGCAGGTCGCCGGGACCTGCGATGATACTCCACGATCAGGCCGTGATCGGCAAAGCTGAAATAGTCGCGATCTCCGATGATCACGTGGTCCACCAGGGGGATGCGCAGCAGGTCTCCGGCCAGGACGAGTTCCTCGGTGAGGCTCTTGTCGGTCGCGCTGGGCTGGCACTGGCCGGAGGGGTGATTGTGGACGAGGATGATGGCGGCGGCGTGGTGCCGGTTGGCCAGGGTCACGATGTCGCGGGGGTAAATCGGGCTCTCGGTCAGCGACCCTTCGCTCAGCGTGGCGTGCCCCACCACCAGGTTGCCGCCGTTCAGGAGGATGACGTCACACTGCTCGCGCTGCCGTCCGCGCAGCCGGGGCGCGGCGAGTTCGACCACATCGCGGGAGCAGGTGATGCGCGGCAGCGCCTCGTGGGCCGTCTCGGAGAGCAGGCGCCGGCCCAGCTCCAAGGCGGCCTTGAGCTGGGCGATCTTGGCCGGGCCCACGCCGTTGACCTTCGCCAGCGTGGCCGGCTCGGCGGCTTCGAGGCCGGCCAGCCCCTCCGCGTCGCGAAGAAGGACGCGGGCGAGGTCCACGGCGCTTCGGCCCCGGCCCCCGGTCCGCAGGATGATCGCCAACAGCTCCGCCGTGGTGAGCCGGCGGGCCCCCTCGACCAGGAGCCGCTCCCGTGGCCGCTCCCCTTCGGGCCAGTCGCGAATGGCGTACCGCCGCGGCGCGGCCTCCCCGCCCATCTGCTCCTCACCCCGGGGCACGACGGTGGATCAGTCGTCCTACATCTGGTTGGGGCTACCCACACTCGATCAGGAAGCGGCCTACTTCTTGATTCGCCCCAGTTGCTTCATGATCGCCTCGTACTCGACCATCTTCTTCTTCACCAGGGCGAGGGAATCCTCCGGCCCCAGGAACTCGGTCTTGAAACCGTTCTGGTCCATCTTCTTCTTGACCTCCGGGTCCTTCATGACCTTGTCGAAGGCATCGGCAAGAATCTTGATGACATCGTCCGGCGTGCCCGGAGGAGCGGCCACGCCCCGGTAGGCCCCCTCCACAACGTTATAACCCTGTTCCTTGAAGGTCGGCACGTCGGAGAGAACGTCCATCCGTGTCTCCGAAGCGATGGCCAGGGAGCGGAACTTGCCGGCGTACTGAATCCCCATGGTGGAATAGCTCATCAGCGCGGTCACGTGGCTCCCTAGGAGGGCGGGGACGGCGGAGCCGGTCCCGCCAAAGGGGACGTAGGTGAGCTGGATGCCGGCCGCCTTGTTGAGCATGGTGGTCCCGAGGTCGTTGGCGGACGAGGTGCCGCTTCCGCCGACCGTCATGGCCCCCGGGGTCTTCTTCGCGGCCTCGACGAAGTCTTTGAGGGTCTTGTAGGGGCTGTCGTTGCGGACGAGGAGAAGGTCCGGGGTGCTCTCGAAATAGTAGATGCTCTTGAGGTCCAGGGTCTGGTACCCGGCGTTGCCCATCTCCAGGGGCTGGAGGGCGGTGTGGGGCAGGTTGTGCCCGGCGATGGTGTAGCCGTCCGGCTTGGTCTGGACCAGCTCCGACCAGCAGAGGGCCCCGCCGCCGCCGATCTTGTAGTTGATGGCGATATCCACGCCGAGAATCTTCTTCAGGGGCTGCTCCTGGAACCGCGCGGTAATGTCCGACTCTCCGCCGGGATTGAAACAGATGTTGTAGGTGATACGTTTGTTGGGGAACCCAGCCGTACCGGCCGCGGCGACCCCGACCATAGCAAGAGTGGCAAAGAGGGCGAGAAAACCGATGGCCAGTCTTTTCATGGCGTTCCTCCTGTCGTGAAAAAGGTTGCCGCTCCTTGTATCTCCGACGTCAGCATGCCCCGTGCGAGAAGGGTCATTCACTTCCTGAAAGACTCAATCCGGATCCTCCAGGGCAATCTCGGGTGCCTTGGCACGTATCTGAGCCCAGATTCCCCGCCCGATCGAGAGGAGGGCCAGCGCCATGAACACGGCCGAGATGGGCCGGGTGAAGAAGATCAGCGGCGACCCCTGCGAGATGAGGAGGGACTGCCCCAGGGCGGTCTCCAGCATCTGGGCCAGGACGCTCGCCAGGACCATGGGGGCGACGGGGAAGCCGAGTTTCCGCATGAAATAGCCGAGCACCCCGAAGAGGAGCATGACCCACACGTCGAACGCCTGAAACCGGATGCTGTAGGTTCCGACCATGGCGCAAAAGACGATCATCGGCCCCAGGATGTAGAAGGGGATGTTGCAGATCTTGGCCCACATCCCGACCAGCGGCAGATTGAGAATCAAGAGCATCACGTTGCCGATATACATGCTGGCGATGACCGCCCAGACGAACTGGGGATTCTGGGCGAAGAGCATCGGCCCGGGCTGGAGGCCGTACATCATGAGGCCGCCGAGCATGACCGCCATCGAGGGGGCCGTGGGCAGTCCGAACGAGAACAGCGGCACGAAGCCGGCGGTCGAGGTGGCGTTGTTCGCCCCTTCCGGGGCGCAGACCCCCTCGATCGCCCCCTTCCCGAACCGCTCGGGATGCTTGGAGAGCCGCTTTTCGAGATCGTAGGCCACAAAGGTCGTGACCGACGGGGCGCATCCGGGGAGCAGTCCCAGGAAGAAACCGACCGCCGTGCACCGCATCATCGTCCACCTACACTGCTTGATATCGGCCCAGCAGGTCGGCATCCAGTTGGTGATCTTCATCTCGCTGATGGCGACGATCCGCTGCTCCACGTTGATCATCACTTCGCTGATCGCGAAGAGCCCCACGATCACGCTGATGAAATCCACCCCGGCATTCAGCGTCACGGTCCCGAAGGTCAGCCGGGCGGCGCCGGTCAGCGGATCCTGGCCGATCAGGGCGGCCGCGAGCCCCAGGGCCATGGAGATCAACCCCTTCAGCAGGGCACGGCCGGAGAGGCTGATCACCAGGCTGAGCCCCATGAACATCAGGGCAAAATATTCCGGCGGGCCGAAGACCACGGCGAACTCGGCCAGCATCGGGGCGAAGAGGGTCAGCGCGATCACGCTGAGCGTTCCCGCGACGAACGAGGAGATGGCCGAGATGGCCAGGGCCGGGCCCGCCTTCCCCTGCTTGGCCATCTCATAGCCGTCTATCGCCGTCGGCACGGACGAGGCCTCGCCGGGGATGTTCACTAAGATCGCCGTCGTCGACCCCCCGTACATGGCGCCGTAGTAGATGGCGGCCATCATGATGATCGCCGACGTCGGGGGGAGCACCGTGGTCAGGGGCAGCAGGATCGCGATCCCGGAGACGGGACCGATGCCGGGCAGCACCCCGACCAGCGTCCCGATGAGACAGCCGACCAACGCCCAGAAGAGATTCTGGAACGTGAGGGCCGTCGCAAACCCTTGGAGGAGATAGTCAAAGGAAAACCCCATACCGTCCCCCTATTCAAACAGGAAGCCCGCCGGGAACGAGAGCCCCAGCAGGCGGATGAACAGGACGTACGAGATGCCCCCGGTCACCAGGCCGATCGTCAACGCCATCAACCACTTGGACGGTTTCAGATACCAGATGGAAAAGGCGATGTAGAGAAACGTGGCAAGCGGCAACCCGAGCGGATTCATCAGGGCAATGTAACAGGCCAGACTGACGAGGCTGGCCACGATCGTCCGGAATCCCTCTCTGTCCGGCCACGCGATCGCGGGATCCTCCCCCCGCAGACTCCAGGTTTTGAGCGCCAGCCCGGCCCCGCACAGGACCAGCAGACAACCGACGACGTAGGGAAAGGTGCGTGGGGAGAGGCGATGGACTCCCGCCTCCGAAATCCACGTCGATGCAGACAGCACGAAGATGCCGAGCAGGGCAACGAAACACCCCGCGGTGATATCGGCCGCTCTCTGTGTCTTCACACCCACCTCCGAGTATCACTCACCATTCGAGGTAGCCCTGCCCAAACACCCTCGCTGCCACAGGAGTCTCCCGGTGGTTTCAGCTCGATTGGCCCACAGTGTCTTACCATGGTCAAAGCGGCTCGTCATAGAGAAAACTGCGGGGCGATGTATGCACCGGACAAGGCGCCGCACGCCTGACTTCATGATCGACCGCCATCCGGAGCCATGCACCTTTCTGCGGACTCCGGTTCGGGCCCGGCGCAGACGAGACGCGTCCGACTACGCCTTGAGCTGCAGCACCCGCTCGGCGATGGCATCCCCCATGGCGCTGCAGGACGATGTGCCGCCCACGT
>JBGPQZ010000145.1:0-7491 GCA_041489335.1 Methylomirabilia bacterium | reverse complement strand
CCGCTGCGGACCGGGCGGCGAGCCAGCGGCATGGGCTTCATCTGGGGCTGCACACGCTGTCGGCGGTCAACGTCGCGGAGTATTCCCCCTATGTGGCCGACGCCATGGACCAGTATCTCCGGAGCTATGTCGACATCTACCCCAAGCTCGGCGCCGAGTGGATCGTGGTGCATGGGGGCTATCACTTCACCTCCGATAAGAAGATGCGCATGGAGGCGGGCCTCGATCGCCTGAAGCGGCTCGTCGCCTACGCCGAGCAGAAGGGGGCGCGCCTCCTGCTCGAGAACCACAACACCGAGCCGGAGAAGGCCGAGATTCACTACCTCCCCGTCAGCTTCGAGGAATGGCGCTACTACTTCGAGGGCATCCAGTCCCCCAATTTCCGGCTCTCCTTCACGGTGAACCACGCGCACCTCGTTCCCGAGGGCGTCGCGGGGTTCTGCGACGCGCTGGACTTCGGGCGTGTCGACGAGGTGCGGATCGCCGACTGCTTCCGGCTCGGCCACGAAGTCCACCTCAAGCCCGGCGACGGGAACCTGGACTTCGCCGACATGTTCCGCCGCGTCGAAGGCAAGGGCTTCGCGGGGCACTACACCAACGCCTTCGGCACGCTCGACGACATGCTGGCCGCGCGCGACTATCTGGTGGCGAAGGCCGCCGAGGCCGGCCTGAAGTAGCGCCGCGCGGACCCAAATTCGAGCCCGCCGCAGGCGGGCCGATTCGTCGGAGGTGGCTTCGAGCGCCGGGAGGGACGGACCGCGCCGTCCGGTGGGACGATGGGCGTTCAGGTCAAACGGCGGGGACGGGCTAGCCGGTCAGGTCCTCGCCGCCGTCCACGCCGATGACGTTGCCCGTAATCCAGTGGGTCCCCTCGGCGCAGAGTGTCGCGATGGCCTCGCCCACATCCTCGGGGGTCGTGAGGCGCCGGTGGGGATTCTTGGCCGTGGCTCCGTTGATCAGGTTCTCGTTGCCGGGAATCTTGCGGAGGGCGGGAGTGTCCGTGACACCGGCGCGGATGGCGTTGGCGGTGATCTTCTGCAGTGCCAGCTCGTAGGCGAGTTGACGGATGTGAGCCTCCAGGGCGGCCTTGGCGGCCGAGACGGCGCCGTAGGTCGGCCACACATGATTGCCGCCCGCGCTGGTCATGGCGAAGATCTTGCCTCCGGGCCCCATCAGGTTCCGCCGCACCAGGTCCTGCGTCCAGTAGACCAGGCTGTTCGCCATCACGTCCAGGGTCATCTCGATCTGGGATTGGCTGATGGCGTTCTTGGGGTCCTCGGTGATGTACGGCCGGAGCGCGCCGAAGGCCAGGGAGTGCAGCAAGGCGACCACCGATCCCGGCTCGCCGCGATCGGCCAGGATGGCCACCATCTGGTCGAGGACTTCCTGCCGCTTCTCCGGGTCGGCGGCATTCACGTTGAAGAAGATCGCCTCTCGACCCAAGCTGCGGATCTCCCCGACGATTCGCTCCACTTTCGGCAGAGTGGTCTTGCGGTCCAAGTGAACGCCGAAGATATGGATGCCGCGGCGGGCCAGAGCCAGGCCCGTCGCCTCGCCAAACCCGCTGGAAGCGCCCAGGATCAAAGCCCACCCGTGCAGTGGTGTCTGCTGCCCGTTCACCTCGTGACTCCTTCCCGCCAGGAAGGCATCCAGCCATCCACCGACGCGTGATTCTACTTGCCCAAGCCGCCGGAGTGCAACCGGAATACCCGCCGCCCCCTTGACATTCCACGCCAGCGGGAGTCTCCTAGGCGGACCGGACTTACTCTTGCAAACACACTTCCATCGGTTCCGGCTTGGGAGAGGGCATGAAACCACATGGCGGTTCTCTCCGGCGGGGGCGAAGCAGCCTTTGCGAACGATCCGTACGCCCCCTATAATACCCCCGTGCCCTGGATCAGGCGCTCGATCCCGTGGGGTGTGTGTCCCCGTGCTCCCGGACGCGGAGTTCGAGGCTCGCCTGGCCGACATCGGGCCAGATGGGCCGGGGCGGGCGCGGCCCGACCGCGAGGGCAGGAAAAGAGGGGAACCGTGCCGAGGACTGAGCACAAGAAGATCGCGCTGCTGCTGGTCGATCATGGGAGTCGCTTCAAAGAGGCCAACCAGATGCTGGCGGATGTGGCCGCCATGGTGAAGCGGCTGGCGGGCCTGGAGGAGGTGTACTACGCCCACATGGAGCTGGCCGAGCCGACGATCGCCCAGGCCTTCGAGGCCTGCGTCAAGGCGGGGGCCGCGGCCATAGTCGTGCATCCCTACTTCCTGTCCCCCGGGCGGCATTCCACCACCGACATCCCCCGCATGGTGGCGGAAGCCGCGCAGAAGTTCCCGGGTGTGGAATACTGCGTGACCGAGCCGCTGGGCGTGCACCCGAAGATCGGCGAGGTCATCCTGGAGCGAGCCGGTGTCCCGCGCAGGTGTTGAACCGCCAAGACGCCAAGGACGACGAGAGGATCTGGATCATCCGCAGATTACGCAGATTGCACAGAGTATTCCGGGTCGATTCCCCTCCGTGAAATCTGCGTACTCTGCGCAATCTGTGGATGAATTAACCCCGTGGGATTCTTGCGTGGAGGGTAGATCCCGTGGAATGGATCGGAACGGTCTACAACGACGTCAAAGAGCCGACCGATGAGGGCTGGGGGGACGTGGTGTCGGAGGTCGTCCTGGACGAGACGCTGGCGGACGGCCTGGACGGCATCGAGGACTTCTCGCACGTCCTGATCCTCTACTGGATGCATCGGGCCGCCGAGGCCGAACCGGTCCGGATGCGCCGCCGTCCCCAAGGGCGGGAGGACATGCCCGAGATCGGCATCTTCGCCCAGCGGGCCCGCCACCGGCCGAACCCGATCGGCGTGACCGCGGTGAGGCTGCTGCGCCGCGACAAGAACCGCCTCGTGGTCCAGGGCCTGGACGCCATCAACGGGACCCCGGTGGTGGACGTGAAGCCCTACGTTCCCCAGTTCGATACCGTGGAGTTGCCCCGGGTGCCCGAGTGGGTCGCGCGCCTCATGGTGAAGTACTTCTAGCCCGGCAGAATTGTCAACCGCCAAGGCGCCTCTCCGCAGGAGTCCGGAGTCCTTCGGACTGGCGGACAAGAGGATCCGAGTCAACCACAGATGTCCGCCGCAGGCGGATTGGCGGTTGATGGCCTCTCGGTCACGCCGTGGCGCTGAGGTCGACCTGGCCCTTGGAGAATTCGGTGATCTTCGCCGCGACCTCGACAGGGTCGTCCGTGATCGTGAAGAGGCTGAGGTCTCCCGGGTCGATGTAGCCGTCCACCAGTGGCTGCTCCCGCAGCCACTCCAGCAAGCCCTGCCAGTAGGCACGCCCGACCAGGATCACCGGGAAGGGGCGGATCTTGCGGGTTTGGATCAGGGTGATGGTCTCGAACATCTCATCCACGGTGCCGAAGCCCCCCGGCAGCAGGACGAATCCCGTGGCGTACTTGACGAGCATCACCTTGCGCACGAAGAAGTAATGGAAGTGCAGGCGGATGGCGGCGTAGGGGTTCGGCTGTTGCTCGAAGGGCAGCTCGATGTTCAAGCCGACCGTCTTGCCGCCCACCTGCATGGCGCCCTTGCAGGCCGCCTCCATCACGCCCGGCCCCCCGCCCGTGACCACGGTGAAGTCGGCCTTGGCCAGCTCGCGGCCCACGGCCTCGGCCATGTCGTAGGCGAACTCCCCCGGCTTGGCCCGGGCGCTGCCGAACACGGTGACGGCCGGGGTGATGCGGGAGAGGGCGTCGAACCCTTCGACGAACTCCCCGATGATGCGGAACATCCGCCAGGATTCTTCCTTCTCCAGTTGGTTGATCTCGTAGCCCGTGGTCATCCTCTCCTCCTCGTGGGCGGTCAGAGGGGCACTCGGGAGTATCCCTCCAAGGCGCGCCTCAGGGTAGACCAGACACGGGAAGGCTGCAAGCGGTTCCTGGCCGGTCGGTCCGGCCGATCCGCCGGCCGCCCCCCTTTGGGTCGAGTGCCGCTCGACGGGATGCCGAGAGGCATGGTATAGAAAGGCGGACGGCAACCGTCAGCACGCTGCCATTCGGGCCCAGCGGGATGGGCCCACGGACGGTGGAACGACCTACCGCGAGGAAGGGATGCTCGATGGCCGGCGGCGGAAGGCGCGACGAGGTCGACGCCAAGATCGCAGGGTGGGAGAAAGACCTGGAACGACTCCGGGTCGCGCTGGCCGGCGCGCCCGACTCGGTCCACGCCGTCCACCACCAGCAGTTCACGGACCTGTACCGGTGCAAGGAGATCGTCAAGTCCCGCTGGGAGTTGGTGCGGGGCGTGTACCGGCCCGACCCCACGGCGGTCCAGCGGTTCGAGGAGGCCCTGGCCGCCATGGAGGCCGCCTGGGAGAAGGCCCAGCCCATGCTGGCCGAGATCCTGGACCCGCGGCCCAGCTAGTCACGGCTGGGGTCCATGCGGATGGGCGCGCGCCTCGCCGGATGACAGTCTCCGTTGCGCACCGGAACGGGCGGTAGGCGGCGGTTGGGGTAGTTGAGTATGCGGTACTTTCTGTTGCTGATCAGCTGTGTAGGCATTCTCCTGGCCGCACGGATCGCGGCGGCGGAGATGGTGATCCTGCAGGATGGGCGGGCGATCCAGGCCGACAAGGTCGAGGTGATCGGGGACCGGGTGCGCATCGAGAAACCCGCCGAGACGATCGAGGTGCCCCGCGGCGAGGTGCTCTCGATCCATCCTACCGCCCCGCCCAGCGGGACGCCGGGGCAGGCCTCGCCCGCCGAGACGTATCGCGACCTGACCCAGCAGATGACGGACAAGGTCCGCCGCGAAATCGAGACGCGCCCCGGCGCCCCCGGAGCATTGTGAAGAGTGTTCTGACGCTGTGTGCCGTGGTGGACCGGGCCGTCTCTTGCGGCTGGCGGGTCAGGCGGTCTTGGTGATGTGTTCCCGTGGGGATAGGATCGGGATTCCTGCGAAGGTCTGTAGTCGCCTCAGGTGGCGATCGCCGGACACGACGTAATCGGCACGGGCCTCAACGGCGCACTCCAGGGACATGTTGTCGGATGGGTCTTCCCGAACGGCCTGGATGCGTCGGGCGGGAACGGCGACGACGGCTCGCCCTGGGTCTTTGAGAAGGCTAAGGAAAGTCTCGATCAGTGGGGTGGATATCCCTGCGTAACGCAAGACTACCAGATACTCTTCCAGGATTGAGGCCGAAAGGCAGAGACTGTCCTGCCCATCGCGGATTCGGTTCATGACCTGTCGAGGAGGTCCTTGGGAGAGGAAGCTGGAGAGCAAGACGTTGGTGTCGATGACGAGTCGACTCACCGCGTCCTGGCCTTGCCGGTCAGTTCCGACCGTTTTGCCCTGACCTCAGTGACCAATCGGTCGACATGGCGCGGCCCCACGCCAGCCCGGCGAAGAGAGTGCCCAATCTCGCTCCACACCCGGTCGAACGTCTGGCTATAGGCCTCTTCCCGCTCCAGGTGGGGTCTGGAAATGCGAAAGGCCTGGCGAAGCAGCCAGGAAATTGATCGCTCTTGCTGGGCGGCCAGTTGCTTCAGGTCCTCGAACTCCGCCTCGGGGAGAACTATCGTTGTCCTGACCATGGCCTGCCTCCTAATGGTATGACCTGCTCATACTATGTCACGGCTGGCTGGCAGGGTCAAGGCGTCGGGATCTGGCGTGATCGGGCGCACTCAGGCTGTTGGGGGCTACTGGGCAGCCACTACTGGGCAGCCGCGATTGACAAACCATCCGGGCTGTGGTCTGCTCAGCGCGCATGAGCGCTCACGGTACGTACCACGGTTTCGGGAGAGAGTGAGCCATGGCACATCTGCCGTGTGTGCTGGTGATCGGGTCGGCGAATATGGACTTCACGGTGGCGGTGCCGCGGCTGCCGCGGGAAGGGGAGAGCGTCATCGGGGGCACGCTCTACACGAGCCATGGCGGGAAGGGGGCGAACCAGGCCGTGGCGGCGCGGCGACTGGGAGCCGAGGTCCGGTTCGTGGGGTGCGTCGGCCAGGATGCCCAGGGCGAACAAGTCCGCGAGCAACTCCTGAAAGAGGGCATCCCAACGGATGGCCTGATCTGGACCGAGGCGGCGGCGACGGGGGTGGCCCTGATCATCGTGGATGCGCAGGGTCGGAATCAGATCGCCGTCGCGATCGGGGCCAATTCCCAGTTGCTGCCGGATCGGGCACGAAAGCAGGCCACCGCCTTCGGCTGGGCCAAGGTCCTGCTCTGCCAGCTCGAGATTCCCGTGCCAACCGTGGAGTGGGCGCTGGCCGCCGCACGAGAGAAGGGCGTGCTCACCGTCCTGAACCCGGCGCCGGCGCAAGAGGTTCCGAACACGCTCCTGGGCCTGGTGGATTGCCTGACGCCGAATACCAGCGAGGCAGAGCTGCTCACGGGCATCCGCGTGGACGGGCCGCAGGCCGCCGCGCAGGCCGCGCAGGCTCTCCTCGCCAGAGGCGCGCGGCGGGTGATCGTGACGCTGGGGGCGGACGGGGTGCTCTTCTGTGACGGGAAGAAGGCCGTGCACTTCCCGGCGTTCCCGGTCCGGGCGGTGGACACCGTGGGCGCAGGAGACGCCTTCAACGCGGCCCTCGCCACGGGGCTTGCCGCCGGGGGGACGTGGGACGAGGCGATCCCGCTCGCCAACGCCGCGGCTGCGCTGGCCTGCACGCGGCGGGGGGCCATGGCCTCGCTCCCCAAGCGGGCCGAGGTCGAGGCGTTCATGCGGGGACTCAAGCGATGAGCGGCATGAAGGGGTAGCCCCCGGAGGCCGTGGCCGGTTAGGCGATTCTGGAATGATTGACAGAGAGGAACGATGAGCCAGCACCGATTGCCGCAGAGCGTGGTGCCGAGCCGATACGAGATCGAGCTCGCACCGGACCTGAGCGCGTTCGTCTTTCAGGGCAAGGAGACGGTGGAGGTGACCGTCCGCGAGCCGGTGCAAGAGATCGTGCTCAACGCGACGGAGCTCCAGCTCCACTCGGTCACGATCCGGAACGAAACCAGGGAGCGACTGGTGGGAAGGATCACCCTCGATGAGGAAGCGGAGCGGGCGCGGCTCCACTTTCCCGAGACGCTGGCCCCCGGCCCGTGGGTGCTCGAGATCGCGTTCACGGGCCTCCTGAACGACAAGTTGCACGGGTTCTACCGGAGCACCTACACCCTCCCGCCGTCCGAGCAGGCAGCGGCCGAGGCGGCCGGAAGCACGACGGGCGTCCTTGCCGCCACCCAGTTCGAGGCGACGGATGCGCGCCGCGCCTTCCCGTGCTGGGACGAGCCGGCCTGCAAGGCAGTCTTCGGCGTGACACTGGTCGTGGACGAACCGCTGGCGGCGATTTCCAACACGCGGGTGGTGGCCGAGCGCACGATCCCGGGGACCGGCAAGAAGGCCGTGCGGTTCGCCCCCACCATCCGGATGTCCACCTACCTCCTGGCGTTCGTCGTCGGGCGGCTCGCGGCCACCGATCCGGTCGAGGCGGACGGGGTGTCCATCCGGGTCTGG
>JBGPQZ010000144.1:0-7553 GCA_041489335.1 Methylomirabilia bacterium | reverse complement strand
GCAACCGGTCGATGGTGCGCGCGTAGTCCGCCGGATAATAGATGAGCGGGAAGCCCCCGGGCCGGCTGCCCTGGCCCATGACTGAGTCGCCGGAGAAGAGCAGCCCCTCCGGCTCCCAGTAGTAGCAGACCGAGCCCCGCGTGTGCCCGGGTGTGTGGACCACCCGGAGCCGGAGGCCCTTCCCGAGGTCGAGGAGGTCGCCGTCCGCCAGCGTCCGGTCCGCCTTCACCGGCCGTCCGGCCGTGATCTTCAGTGCGGCCCTGGCGGCGGCCAATCGGTCTGCCCGTCCGACGAGGAGGTGACTCTTGGCGAAGTAGGTCTCGAACTGGTAGTCGGGGTCCTCCGCGATCCGGGCGTCGGCCTCGTGGATCCAGACCTTCGCCCCGGACGCGGCGACCAGTTCGGCGTTCCCACCCGCGTGGTCGTGGTGGCCGTGGGTGTTCAGGATGAGGTCGATGTCGCCGAGGCTGCGCCCGTGCGCTTCCAGCGCCGGCGCGATGTACTCGGTCGGCGTGTATTTGACGCCCGCGTCGATGATGGCGAGGCTGTCGCCCTCCAGCAGGTAGAGCTCGGTGTGACCCCCCTCCCCCCAGTAGCAGCCGATCTGGACAACCTGCGGATGGACCCGGAACTCATTGTGTGGTTGCACCGTCGCCCCCCTTTCACCCCTTGCGCCCTCTGGTGTCTCTTCCCCGCCAGCCGCCACAGGCTCCCGAACCGCTCGACTCGGCGCCTCCTCACCTTGCGCCCCTGGAGCGCCCGGCGGTCCCACCATCCTGCCTGCCCTCATTCTCTTCCCGGAACCGCAGGGCCCTTCGCAAGTCCCTTCGGCTCAAGAACAACGATCTCGCTGTGCGAGCCGAGGCGCATCGGCGGGCCCCAGATCCCGGTGCCGGTCGAGACATTCAGGAATGCGCTCCCATGCTCATGCAGGCCCTTGAGATACGGATAGAACAACCCCACGACGTAGTTGAACGGCCAGATCTGGCCGTTGTGCACGTGGCCGGAGAGCATCAGGCCGATGCCGCGCCGGGCGGCGAGGTCGAATCCGATCGGCTGATGGTTCATGAGGATCGTGACCGCCGACGACGGGGGCGTGCGGCCGAGCACCTGCTGCATCAGCTCCGCGCCGTAGCTGTTGTCGAGACCGATGATCCGGATGCCGCTGAACTCTACCGTCTCGTTGCGCAGCCAGCGGATCGGTGTTGCCGCCAGCATCTGTCGCACGTTGTCATCACCGGTATAGGCTTCGTGATTGCCGGAGGAGAACACGACGGGGGCAGCCAACGCCTTCAACTGGACGGCCATGGCACGGGTGGTGGGGTTGGCGTTATCGAACAGGTCGCCGGTGATGAGGATGAGATCGGGCTTGAGACCATTGGTCGTTGCGATGATGTCGGCGAGCGTCGAGGCGGCGATGGAGCCGAGGTGGATGTCCGACAGATGCGCGACCCTGAGCGGCAGACGGGGGATCTGCTCGCGGCGGACGGTGATCGTGCGGGCGTTGCTGAACGCATACAGCGCGAGGCCGCAGGCCAGTCCACAGACGCTGATCGCCCAGAGCCGCGGCGGCAGAGGGACCACCAGCGACAGTATCTGCTGGGCTAGCAGGATCCAGATCAGCAGGACACAGGTCCCCAGCCACAGCATCGCCAGCGTGTGAAAGATTTCGGTCAGCTGGTTGCCAAACCGCGATTCGAGGGCGAGGGCGACGATGAACGACAGGGTCAGCGGGACGAGCGCGAGGTAGAGCCAGAACGTCTGTCTGATCGCGAACAGGCGGAACAGCCGCGCCAAGACATACCAGTTCATCCCCAGATACACGCTGAGGACGACCAAGACAAAGACCACAGCGCCACCCCTGTCTGCCGGCGTCTCTCGTCACGCTCGGTCCCGACGGCCCGGGCCCTCTTCGCGCGGGGGATCCTCCCGCGAATCGGAGGCTCGAGGGTCTCTCCGGGCGATTCCCCCTCCACGAATCGCCGGAAACTACCACACCATCCCGCCCCGAACAAGGCCCACGATCGCCCCGCGACGATGCCCGCCCCGCCGGATCCGGTGGCCAGCTCCCCGCCCGGAAGCGGCGCTCTGCCCTGACCCTGGGCACCTGCTCATCCTCCGGGGCGGACACTTTTTGCTGAGCAGCGAGAATGCTCTGGGAGAGGCGCCCCCGGGGTGGTGGGAACACTCAGATACCAGGGATAGGAACGACGGGGAGAGGTCGACGGGAGGGATCCGTCTTGACACCGAGGAAACGGCCGGGGCCCCCATTACGGTACTCCCGGGATGGAGTAACGCAGGGCAGGACACGCCTCCCCAGATTACACTTGCAGATCTTCGACCCAGAGCGGCAGCCGTCCCGTGAGAGGATTTCGACCCATACGAGGGGCAGAGGAAGCCGCCGTCCGCATGCCATGTTCATACGGGCAGGCGCGGGCCGCGCAAGCGCTCAGGTTCTCGGGCATACTCCGCGAGGATGGTCAGCAGCTCATGGATCTTGGTTTCGAGCTGGCCGATCAGCGCTCGATCCCGGATGACCAGCCGCCGCCGCTCCATGGCGCGGGCAACTGTGGTCAGCATCATCTCGCCCTTGAATCCCTTCACGATGAAGTCAAAGGCACCCAGACGGAGGGCGGCGATGACGTTGTCGGACGTTGGGTTGGCCGTGACGATGATCACCGGGGAGTCGGGGGCCAGTTCCCCGAGTTTCGCCAGAACCTCCAGGCCGGACATCGTGGGCATCATGATGTCCAGCAGGACAACGTCAATGGTTTCCCGCCGCGCGATCTCCACCGCTTGCTGTCCATTCTCGGCCTCGTGCGTGACGTAGCCGGCGTCCCGGAGGATGTCGATGAACAATTGCCGGACGAGTGGCTCGTCGTCCACCACCAAAATGACGCCGGCACCGGGTGCAGGGCCCGAGGGCCTGGCGGGTTTCCTGGGCTTCTGGGTGTGGCGCGCCAGCTCCAGCTCGTACAGGTAGGCCAGGGCCCGATCCAGGTCGTAATTCAAGTGTCGCACCTTCAGCAGGGCCCTGACGCGGGCCGTGAGTTCCGCGTACTGGAGCGGTTTCGCAAGGAAGTCGTCGCCACCCGCAGCCAAGGCTCGCTCCTTGTCGCCGATCTGATCCAGGGCTGTGGCGATCAGGATCGGAATGCCTCCGGTCTGGGGGTCCATCTTCAGGCGGGCGCAGACCTCGAATCCGGAGAGTCCAGGCATCATGAGGTCGAGGACGATGAGGTCGGGCCTCTTCTCGTGTGCCAGCGCCAGCGCCTCTTCGCCTCCGGCCGCCAGGAAGACCTCGTACCCCGAGTCGCTCAGCATGGCTTCGATCAGTTCCCGGTTCCCTGGCTCGTCGTCCACCACGAGGATTCGGGCCGGCACATCATTTCTTGGTTGAGTCATGAGCAGTTCCTCTTCCTCGACATCGTCATTGGCTGGCTCCCCCGTGGCTCGCCTTGCCCAGATTCCCCCATACTTGGCACCGCCCCGGACCCCATCCCGCCTGGCGGTGCGCGGGACGCTACTTCATCTGGCGGATGCGGACCTCCACCTCCGGGGTATCCTTGAGCAGGTCCACCAGCTTGGAGGTGTCCGTCTCGCCGAAGTGATACGGGTAGAGGAGCTTGGGCTTGAAGGCCCTGGCCGCGTCCGCCACCATCGCCGGCGTCATGGTGTAGGGAAGGTCCATCGGCAGAAAGGCGATAGCGATGTTCTGCAGCGCCTTCACCTCCGGGGTGTTCTCGGTGTCGCCCGCCACGTAGATGCGCCTGTTCGCCAGGGTCAGGACATAGCCGTTTCCCTGTCCCTTGGGGTGGAACGGGGCCCCGGGGCCTCGCATGTGGACCAGGTTGTAGGCGGCCACGGCCTCGAGCTTGATCCCCGCGACGGTCTTCACCTCCCCGTTGCCCATGATCATCCCGCCCTGCACCTGCGGCGTACAGGCCTGAGTCAGGACCACCGCCGTCGTGTCCGTCCGGATGGCCGCCACCGCCTTGGGATCCAGGTGGTCCCGGTGCTCGTGCGTGATGAGGACAAGGTCGGCCTTGGGCAGCCGGGAGTAATCGGCATACTGGCTCTGCGGGTCCACCTGGATCACCTTCCCACCCCACTGGAGCATCAGCGTCGCGTGGCCGAAGAAGGTGATCGTGAGGTCCCCCGCGGACGTGGCGAACGTGTCCGTCTCGAACTGGGCGCCGGCCGCCGATGGCCAGGCCAGCGCAAGCCACAGCAGGCAAGAGATGACGGCGGCTCGGATCATGGCGCACCTCCTGTAGGGGATTCAAAAAGGCGACCGCAATCTGCTATCCGCAGTCGGGACGAGACGCTACCCCAGGCGGGGTGAATTGTCAATACGGAGCCCGGGGCTCGGACGGGTTGCTGGGGAGAGGCGGAGGCGGCGGGAGCAACCTGCCATACTTGGCCATGTCCCGTACTGCACCCACAGCCGGCCGAAGAGGAACGAGCCGGTCAGGCTCAGGCCCGTCAGGAGCAGCATCACCCGGGTGCGCCCCCAGCGATCGGAGGCCGTGCCGCCGACGATCCAGGCGGAGATGAATGCGGAGGTGAAAGAGCTGCAGAGGGGTTGGAGGGGCGGGGGGTGAGCCAAGGGTGAGTCGTGTCATTGCACCGTCCAAACAAGAACGGGTTACGCGGCTTTCGCGTAACCCGTTCGTTTTCATGGTTGCGGGGGCTGGATTTGAACCAGCGACCTTTGGGTTATGAGCCCAACGAGCTACCGGACTGCTCCACCCCGCGAATGCATAGTACGCATTCAGCCCTTGAGTGTCAAGGCCTATTCCGACATCCGACAGTGATATCCGACAGCGTGAACGAACAGGGACAGAGATGGAGACAGGCTTCTGAAATCCCGCAGTCCGCCCTGTCACTGTCGCTATCCCTGTCGGCTCTTTTCCACGCGGAGCATGCCGCAGGCGGCGCAGATGTCCCGACCCCGGCTCTCGCGGATGGTGGCCGTCAGGCGCGCGTCGTAGAGGCTCTGCTGGAAGGCTTCGATCCGGTCGCGACCCGAGGGGCGATCGGGCAGGTCGGGCGTCGCATTGAACGGAATGAGGTTGATCTTGCAGCGGATGCCGCGGAGCAGCCGGACGAGTCGCTTCGCGTCCTCTGCCGAATCGTTCACTCCGTCCAGCATGACATACTCGAAGGTCAGGCGGCGGCGCTGCCGCAAGGGGTAGACGCGGCAGGCCTGGAGCAACTCGGCGATCGGCCACCGGCGGTTGATGGGCATGAGCTGGTCGCGGACCGGATCGGTGGTGGCGGAGAGCGACACCGCCAGGTTCACGCCCAGGTCCGACGCCGCCAGCGCCTTGATCCCTGGGACGTGCCCCGCCGTGGACAGCGTGACCCGACGCAGCGAAACGTTCGCGCCGCGCTCATCGCAGAGGATCCGGACGGCGCGCTCTACCTGGGCGAAGTTGAGGAGCGGTTCTCCCATCCCCATGAGGACGAGGTTCGAGATGCGCTCCTCCCCCTGGAGCCGATCCTGCAGCAGCAGGACCTCCCCCACGATCTCCGCCGCCGTGAGATTGCGCTTGAATCCCATGAGACCCGTCAGGCAGAAGCGGCACTGAAGCGGGCAGCCCACCTGTGTGGAGATGCAGGCGGTCAGACGGTCCTCGTCGGGGATGAGGACGCTCTCGATCTCCTCGCCGTCCTCGAGCCGCAGGAGGTACTTCCGCGTCCCGTCCGCTGCCCGCTCTTCCCGGCCCACCTCGGGGCGGCTCACGCGGAGCCGCCCCGCCGCCCTTTCGCGGAAGGCGCGGGGCAAATCGGTCATCGCCTCCAGCGCCAGGGCCCGGCGGGCCTGGATCCAGCGAAAGAGCTGCCGCCCGCGGTAGGCGGCCTCCCCCATCCCGGCGAGCAGAGCCTCCAGCTCCGCCGGCAGGAGGCCGACGACGTCTACCCGCTCCTCAGCCATCGCGTCTCCGCTGACACGCGCGGATCCCGCCAATGTCCACCAGGGCGGCCGTCGGGATCGTGAGCCCGAGGATGCCGTCCTCTACGGCGCTCCCCTGGTCGAAGAACGGCACGCCCCAGAAGACGGTCTCGGAGATGGTGCAGGCGATCGTGAGGCCGGTCACGTCCACCCGCCGGTCGATGATGCCGAGAAGATGCGGCTCCACGTAGGCCTGGGCGTCTTCCAGGGTGCGGATGCAGCCGACGACCGGCACCCCGTCCCTCGGCGGCTCCTCCGGGACGAGGGCCACCCGCTTCTCGGTATAGATGCGACCCGGGTCGCCGAAGTAGGTGACGTTGTGGACCGAGAAGCCCGTCACGTAGACCCATTCGATCGGCGGGATCCTCTGCGCCTGCGCCGCTCGCTTCGGGTCCTCCCAGCGACAGGCGTACGCCACCCGGAAGGCCCACAGGGGAAGATAGAGGCGGGGCCCGATCCCCGCCGCCGCGGCGCCTGCCAGGTTTCCCAGGCGCTCGACGAGGTCGGACCCCGCCACCTCGTACGGGACGGCGCACGGCCGGCACCAGAAGACGACGTCCTGCTCGTTCCCCCCGAGGGGATTGCCGCAGCGTGGGCAGCGCAAGCTGATGATGCGCACCTCGCTCATCTCGGCCCCACCCCCAGGAGCTGCTCGAGGAGGATGCGCCAGACCCCGCCGCCGCCCGCCCCGACGGTCGAAACGGTGAGACCGCCCTCGCCCTCGCCCCAGAGGCTCTCCTCCCCCGTCTGGAAGATCCGCCAGGCCATCCACGCCAGGCAGGCGGCCACCGCTCCCCCGATCACGAGGCCGACGCCCACCCCGAGGGTGGTCGTGATCCAGCTCGCCGGATGTTCGCCCCCCGTAGTCGCCGGCAAGAGGTCGCGGCCCGACCGCCCAAAGCAGAAGGCTGCCACGGCCAGCGCCCCCACCGCCACGGCGGCCACCTGCCGAAGCTGCCGGGGCGCCCGGGCGTGCAGGATCGTCCCCCGCACCCCGTCGATGACAATTTCGTAGGAACGGCCGCGATAGAGGTAGCGCGCCTGCCACACCGGATAGTAGAGCACCCGCAGGCGCTGTTCGACCACCGCGGTCCGATCGCCCGGAACCGGGACGCGGCGCAACGCGTCGGCCGCCATCTGATCGGCCCCCCGCGTCGGGGCAAAGACCACGCCCCGCGTCTGCAACTTCACCAGGTCGTAGGGCTCGAGGGGCACCGGCCTCCCACTGCGCCGCAGGGCCTCCAGCGGGATGCGATCCACGCCCAGCTCGGGCAGGTCGCAGGCGAATCGAATCCGCAGCGCGTCCTGCAGGATGACGCGCGTCACCTGCGTCTCCCCCGGCCGCGCGAGGAGCCAGCGCGCGAGCTGGCCGTCGTCCTGCCCCTCGTCCTTCACCGGGGCCGGCCGCTCGTCCTGCTCGCGCAAGAGGAACCTCCCCAGGCGCACCCCGCTCCACTCGTAGAACGGCACGAAGCAAAGCGTGAGCTCCTGGATGCGCCCCCGCTCGCTGAGGGCGCGCGGGAGGGAGGCCTCCTGGAGGAACCGCTGCGCCCTCTGCCGCGCCGCCTCCCGGTCCAGCTCGCCGGCCACCACG
>JBGPQZ010000143.1:0-7570 GCA_041489335.1 Methylomirabilia bacterium | reverse complement strand
GAGATCATCACAGGCTTCGGCCGGACCGGCAGCCTCTTCGCCGCCAACACCTTCGAGGTGGTGCCCGACATCCTCTGCTGCGGGAAGGGGATGAGCAGCGGCTACGCGCCGCTGGCGGCGGCCCTGGTGCGGGAGCCCATCGCGCGGGCCTTCTGGGGGGCGCCGGGGACGGAGTTCGCCCACGGCCACACCTACGCGGGGAACCCCGTCTCCTGCGCCGCCGGCCTGGCCAGCATCCGGGAGATCATGGAGCGCCGCCTCCCCGAGAACGCCAAGCGCGTGGGGGCCTATCTCGTCCAGAAGCTGGAAGCCCTGCGCCCCCTCGGGATCATCGGGGACATCCGGGGCAAGGGCTTGATGATCGGCGTGGAGCTGGTGGAGGACCCGCCGACGAAGCGCCCCTTCCCGCCCGAGGTGAAGATCGGCCTCCGCATCGGGAAGCGGGCCCTCGCGAACGGCCTGCTGATCCGCTACGACCCCCACTGGATCGCCTTCGGCCCCCCGCTCATCGTGAGCGAGGCCGACATCGACCAGATGATGGCCATCCTGGAGCAGAGCATCCGGGAGGTGCTGCGGGAGCTGTGAGTCGTGGGTGCAGACCGGACGCTGGGAGTCGTGGGACTCGCGAGGAGAAGCGCAGTCCACGCGAGGATCAGACCCCGTGTCTGCCGGCTCACCATCTGGAATCCACTCCTTCGCCTGCTCTGGGCTTACTACTCTGATAGGCTCCTGCATCTTGCGCGACGCGGCCTCGCCCCACGGCCGCGCCAAGAGCGTCCGCCGCCCTCCCGGCGGCTCAGACCGTGACGGGCGGATGGGCTGGGGGTCTCGCAGACTCATCGCACTAAGCCGAGATACCGGGCGATCAGACTCTCTCCCCAGAAGAGGGCCACCGCCGCCCCAAGGCACAGGAAGGGCCCGAACGGCATGTGTTCCCGGCGCCCCAGGCGCCGGAGCGCGATGAGGCCGAGCCCCACGGCCGAGCCGCTCAGGCACGCGACCAGGATCGTCACCAGGATGGCCCGCCACCCCAGGAAGGCCCCGATCAGCGCGATCAGGTTCAGATCGCCTTCCCCCATGGTGTCCTGGCCATAGAAGACGCCCCCGTAGAAGAGGACGAGGTACAGGAAGCCGGCCCCGGTGAGCGCGCCGATGATGCGATCGAGCACCGGCGGCTCGCCCGTGAGGACCCCGAGCAGGAACCCCAAGGGGATGCCGGGGAGCGTGATGGCATTGGGGATGATCTGGTGGTCGAGGTCGATGAAGCTGACGGCCACCAGTCCGGAGAGAAAGAGCAGCAGGCTCAGGCTCAGGAGCGTGACGCCGAACTCCCGCACCGTCAGGGCGAAGAGGAGCCCCGTCAGCCCCTCCACGAGCGGGTAGCGCCAGGAAATGGGCGACCCACAGTGACGACACCGGCCGCGGAGCAGGAGGAAGCTCAGCAGAGGGATGTTCTCCCAGGGGCGGATCGGCGCCTGGCACGCGGGGCAGTGCGAGCCGGGGAAGGCGAGGCTCTCCTCCCTGGGCAGCCGGTAGATGCAGACGTTCAGGAAGCTTCCAATGATGAGACCGAAGAGGAAGACCGTGATGAGGCCAAACGGGGGGGAAAGCATGCTCATCGTTCCTCGCGACTGACGCGTGTTCGCAGCATCCGCACGTTACCGTTGCCCCGGCGCAGGCGCGCCGAAGAGTGCAATTACCCTGCCGGCGCGGCCACGCCCCCTCTCATCCCGAACAATGCAGTTGAACCGCAAAGCACGCCAAGCACGCAAAGAGAACCCCAAAGATCTCAAGGGATCCGGTGGCATGTCCTCCCCGGGGGCGCCAACACAATTCGGGACCGTCGCCCGAGGGCGAATCCCTCTGCCTTGTCCCCCTTTGCGCTCTTTGCCTGCCTGTGCGTGCCCGCACGCAGACAGGCGAGCTTTGCGGTGAAGAATCCGCGCTCATGCGTCGAGAGATCCCTTTCGGGCCCGGAAGATCATCTCGCAGGCGCCGACGTAGCGCAATTCCTGAATCGCGTACCCGGATGCGACCAGCCGCGCCCGCAGGCCGGCCTGCGTGAAGTGGGCGATGTGCTCGTGGGCGTACGCCCCCGGCAGCACCTTCCCGTAGATCCATTCCAGGATCCACCAGAGGCGTCGGCCGTAGTCCGGCGTCCCCAGGATCAGCGTCCCACCCGGGCGGAGCACGCGGGTCAGCTCGGCGAGCACCTCGGGGCGATCCGGGACGTGCTCGATCACCTCCGAGCAGATCACGGTATCGAAGGCGGCCGTCGGGAACGGCAGGGCGAACACGCTCGCCTGGACCAGGCGCGGATGGCAATCGCGCAGGAAGCGGAGCTTGGGCAGTAGGATATCCAGGCCGATGGCCTCCGGCAGGTCCTGGATGATGCGGCTGCTGCCGCAGCCGACGTCCAGCACCCGTCCGGAGTGCACCGCCTGCGCCGCGGCGACATCGTCCAGGATAATGCGGTGGCGGGTCCGCTGCCAGTAGCGTTGCAGCGGGATGGGGCTGTCGAAGGCCCGATGGTCGTAGTCCATGGAGGCCACGGAGTTCCGGAGTTGCCACATGCGGAGGAGCGTCTTCAGGAACGCCCAGCCGAAGGCGAATAGGCGCGTGTGTGACCGGCCAGAGCCACGCGCAGTATAGTGGAATGGGACCTCCCGGATACGCCACCCCAGACTGTGGACCCGGATGAGGATCTCTTCCAAGATATCGAAATCCCGCGCGACCAGCGTAAGGCCCGCCAGAGTCGCTCGCCGGTACATCCGGAAGCCGCTGGACAGGTCGCGAAGCTCCAGGGAGAGCACGCGGGCATAGGTCCGGTTCAAGATGTGGCTCAGCAGCCGGCGGAAGCCACCCATGTCGGCGCGGCCGCCCGGCACGTAGCGGGAGGCGATGAGGCACTCGGCCTCCGCGCGGTGGCGCCAGAACTCTTCGATGAAGATGGGCCGATGGGAGCAGTCGGCGTCCATGGTGATGAGATAGGGGGCCGCCGTGGCGGCAAATCCCGCCAGGAGGGCCCCCCCGTATCCCCGCTCGACCTGCCGCACCACCCGGGCCCCGCGGTGGGTCGCAGCATCCTGGGTGCCGTCCGTGGACCCCCCGTCGGCAATGATGATCTCCCAGGCGACTCCCAGCCCATCCAGGACCTCGCGCAGGGCGGGGAGCAGAAGCTCCAGGTTCTCCCGCTCGTTCCAGGCCGGGATGACGACGGCCAGATCCGGCATCGAAGCCCTCTCGTTCATTGCGAAATCCCCGTCTTCGGTGCCTGGGTAGGCCCCCCATCCGCGGTCACGCGCGCCAGGCCCTTCGCCAGCCATGCCGAACTCGGCGAAACGCGGACGCCCGCCTCGTAGGCTTGCCGGGCAGCCCCCAGATCGCCCATTGCCTCGAACGCGGCCCCCAGATTTCCATACGAATTCCCATAAGTCGGATCCAACCGGATAGCCCCCTCAAGCCATCTCAGGGCTTCGGCCGGCTTGCCCTGACGGATCAGGAGCACACCCATGTTGTTGTGGGCAGAGGCATAGTCCGGCTTCAACCGCAAGGCGGCCTGAAACTCGTCCCGCGCCGACACGAACTCTCCCCGCTCCAGGTATACCCGGCCCAGATCGTTGAGCACGAAGATCCGGATGGCCTCCGACATCCGGGGCTGTGCCTTCATGGCCAGGTACAGGTCGACCGCATCGCCCCAGGGCAGGAGCCGGACCAGCAAGAGCCCGGCGTATCCGACGAGCATGCTCCCGAAGGTCGCCAAAGCCCAGAACCACCTGGCCAGACTTTCACTGGCGTCCAGAAGGCGTGCGAACAAGAAGCCCAGAAGCACGCACCATCCGACCGAGGGGAGATAGAGGAACCGCTCCGCCTTGTAGTATCCGACCATCGAAGCCGGCGCGTACAGGGTGAAAAGGAGTGGCGGTAAGAGCATGATGGGAATCCAGGCCACCCACGGGAAGAGCACCCGGGTCCATCGCCACGTGGCGACCAGCCCTCCCCCGAGGAGGCTCGCCATGACCAGGCCGACAAGAAGCGAGGTGGGGGTCGGGTGGGCGGGCAGGCCGGCGTGGAAGTTGAGGGCGACACCGGGGACGAGGAGGGTCTTGACATACTCGCCATGGACGGTCAGCAGCGCCAGGAGGCGCTGACCGACCGGGAAGATGCTCATGGGAAAACCCACGAGCGCCCCCACGGCAGTGCGTCGGAGCCCCCAGTAGGCGAGCCCTGCAATGGCGAGCGATACGAATCGAGGGGCCGCCTCCGCCAGGCGCTCGCGCCCACCGCCCCGCCCAATTGCGGACACCTCCCACACGGCCCAGGCCAGGGGCAGTGCGGCCACGGACTCCTTGGACAAGAGCGCCCCCAAGAATGCCAGGCCGGCCAGCGAGGCCCACCCCCAGCTTGTCCGCCCGGCGGCCTCGCGGGCGCGGACCAGGACCAGGAGCGCCAGAAGCAGGAGGGCCGTCGAGACGAGGTCCACTCGCCCCTGGATCCAGCCGACGGCCTCCGCGTGTGCGGGCAGGACCGCGAACAGCATCGCCCCGGCCCACGCGGCCGCGACGCGTCCGGTCGTCCGAAGCGCGACCCGGTAGACCAGGAACGTCGCCAGCAGGTGCCAGAGCAGGTTTGTCAGGTGATAGCCTGCAGGATTGAACCCCCACAGCATCCAGTCGAACCGGTAGAGCAACGTGATCAGGGGCCGATAGTATCCCAGGACGACGTCGACGACCTGGACCTGGCTGCCGAAAATCCGCCCCAGGTTGAAGGGCCCGACGATGAGCGGGTCCTCGAAGATCACCAGATTGTCGTCGAACACGAAGTCGAAGCGGAGTGTGCCCGCGAGCGTCAGGGCCGGGAACAGGATGAGCAGTAAGAGGCGCCGTGTCCGAGCGGTACGGTCGCGGCCGAAGAGCCAGGCCCCCCTCTCAACGCGGCGGATGTCCGACCCGATCACGGCCGAACCTTTGCCAGCAACCGTATCGCTCGGTTCACCTGAACGCGCTCCATTCCTCAGGAGCCGGATTGTTCCGAGGAAGCCAGGAGGTCGTCGATCGCCCTGGTGGCCGGGATGTTCCTCGGGTCCAGGCGAAGGACGCGCTGAAAGGCCTGGAGGGCCTCGTCCTTTTGCCCGCTCATGGCATAGAGCTTCCCCAGCTCGAGGAGCGGCTGTACTCGCAGGGGGTCCCGCAGGGCGGAGGCCTGGATCGCCGCCTTGGCCTCATCCATCCGCTTTAGGGTTAGGTAGATCTTCCCCAGGTGAAAGTGGTAGAGAGAGTTCTCCGGGTCTCGGGAAATGGCCTCGCGGAATGCCCGCACGGCTTCCTCGGGGAGGCCCATCCCCTGATAGGAGAGTCCAAGACCATCCCAGAGTCGAGGATCCGGCGGGGAGACTTCAACGGCGGCGCGATACTGGGCAGCGGCATCCTTGAAGCGCCCATGCTGGTTATAGAGATCCGCCAGTTGGGCCAGGAGCAAGGAATTCTTCGGCTGGAGCGCGACGGCTCGTTGCAGGTGGGTTTCGGCCGGCCCTTCCATCCCTTGCCCCCGATACAGCACGCCCAGCGCCTCGTGAGCCTCGGCGAATCGGGGATCAGCCTGGAGGGCGGCCTTCAGATCGGCTTCCGCCTTGAGGACGGCGCCGCTGCGGAGAAGGAGCCTGCCCCGATGGAGCAGCGCGATCGGGTCCTGCGGGTCCAACCGGAGCGCCCGGTCGAATTGCGCCAGGGCTTCCTCGGGCAACCCCTTCCTCCAAAAGGCCACCCCGAGGTCCCGGTAGAAGCCCGAAGAACGGAGGGCCCCTTCGGGCGCCCCGAGGAGGGGAGGAAACTCCCGCTGCCGGTATCCCTTGATCATGTGCCGGTTCAGATCGGCCGTATCCGCATACAGGCTGTCCGGCGCCGAGAATTCCAGGAGGGGGAGATCGTCGGTATTCAGCCAGGCATACCGGGCGTACCGGGCCGCGTCCTCCTCGCCCAGCATGAAGTCCGCCAGGAAGGCCAAGGGCGACCGGAAACCGAGGTTCGTGAGATCCTCACGCAGGCCGGGGATAGAGGTGTACCGCGACTGGAGGCGGACATAGTCCAGTGCTAGGGGGGCCTGGGAGCCCACGAGGAGGAAGTCGCCGAGTAGGGTGTTCCAGACGGTGGTATGCGGGAAGACCGATCGGAATGTCTTGACCACCATCTTCAAGTCGTCGGGGAACAGGCCGTAGCCCTGGATCCACTGGCAGACAATCCCCCCCTTGGCCAGGCGTCTGGCCGCCAGCTCATAGAACTCCAGCGAGAAGAGGTTGCCGATCCCTCGCATCCAGGGGTTGGAAGGCTCGGAGATGATAAGATCGTACGACTTCTGCGAGGCGAGGAGGAAATTCCGTCCGTCGGCGATGGCCAAATGGGCTCGGGGATTCCGCAAAACCTCTCGATTCTCCTTGGCGAAGAAGCGGGAGCCCTCGACCACCGCCGGTTCGATCTCGATGACGTCAACCTCTTGCACCGGATGGACGGTCACGGCCCCCGCCGTGACGCCGCTTCCGAGGCCGATCACCAGGACCTTCCCGGGGTCGGGATGCAACAGCAGGGGCAGATGGGCCGACATGAGCTGGGTGTGCATGTCGGCGGTGCTGCTGGCATCGGTCTTTCCGTTCACCTTCAGGAAGATGTTGTCCCCCCGTCGATGGACGGTGACCGTGGCGCTGATGCCATCCTTGTAGAACAGGAGGTGGTCGGTCAAGTCCACCGTCTCGCGGAAGTCGGCCTTGCCAAACCACCCGAAGAAGTTTCGACCGTAAATGGCCACCCCGCTGGCCATCACCTTCGCGTCCCACGACGGCGAGACGGCCAGAAGCACCAGTGCTGCGAGAGGAACAACGATCGCCAGGCGCCTCCGCCACCTTCCCTTTTCGACGAGGAGGTACAGGCCCAGGGCGAGACAGAGATTCACGGACACGGCGACCCGTAGGCTGGACTGCAGGCCCCACGCCGGGATCAGCAGGAACCCGGCCAGGAGCGTGCCGGCGATGGCCCCGCCGGTGTTGATGAAGTAGATCTTCCCCACGTCGCGGCCGACGCGCTGCAGCTCCCGTGAGGCGATCTGGACCACGCACGGGAAGGTTGCCCCCATGAAGAGGGTCGGGGCGAGCATGGCCAGGGCGCTGATGCTGAATTGCAGGGTCTTCACGAAACCGGGCGACTGAGAGAATCTGAAGACCCACAGGAAGAGTTCGGGCATTCGATCGAAGAGTGGCATCACGCCCAGGGCGCTCAGTCCGATGCCGAGCTGCAGGCAGCCGAAGAGGAAGGGGTCTCCCCGCAACCGCCCCGAGATCCGCGAGAAGATGAAGCTTCCGAGGGCCAGTCCGACGAGAAACGCCACGAGCATCGTGCTGAAGGCATACGTGGAACTGCCGATGGTGAGCGACAGGGCCCGGGTCCAGGTCACCTCGTAGATCATGGAGGCCGCCCCGGAGAGGCCCAACCCAACGACGCTCAGCCAGACGGCGGCCCGGTTCTGCCAACTGCCCGCCACCTGGCCGACGTCCGGCGTCGGGAGCTCGGGCTCGGGGGCGACG
>JBGPQZ010000142.1:0-7709 GCA_041489335.1 Methylomirabilia bacterium | reverse complement strand
CCGGCGAACTGCTGCTCCGCCTGCTCGAGCAGGCGGAGGAGGTCCCCCTCGCCCGCCCCGCTGGCCAACGGGGGGACGGAGCACCACGCCCCGAGCGTCACGAGGAAGACTGCCGCCCAACGCTGCCGCCGCATCCCGACTCCATCTCACAATCGCTTGTCATGAACGCCCAGAACGTCCCCCTGGACCGTCCTGGCGACGCGCAAATTCCGCAGGAATATACGCAAGTAAGTCCGTCAAGTCTAGCCATTTTGATGCTGGAGGCGGGCGCGGGACCTCCATCCGGCGCGCGCCGCCCAGGACCGCGCGGGCGGGGGCCCCTCAGAAGGCCTCGAGGGAGGCCTGGTAGGCGTCGTAATTCCGCCGCATCTCGGCCAGGCTGTCGCCGCCGAACTTCTCGCGCAGGGCGCGCGCAATCTCGAAGGCGACCACGGCCTCGCCCACCACCGCCGCGGCGGGCACGGCGGTGATGTCCGTCCGCTCCACTCCCGCCCGGTTCGCCTCCTTGGTGACGACGTCCACGGAGGCCAGGGGGCGGTACTGCGTGGAGATGGGCTTCATGGCGGCCCGCAGGATGATGGGCTGGCCGGTCGTGATTCCCCCCTCCAGCCCGCCGGCGAAGTTCGTCCGGCGGAAGAACCCTGCCGGACCGCCCGTTTCGCCCGAGGCGCGATAGAAGATCTCGTCCTGCACCTCGAAGCCGAACCGTCGCGCCATCTCGAAGGCCGGGCCGATCTCGACCCCCTTGACGGCCTGGATGCTCATCAGCGCCTGGGCCAACCGCCCGTCTAGCCGGACATCCCAGTGCACGTGGCTGCCGAGCCCGACCGGAACGTCCAGGACCATCACCTCGAAGACCCCGCCCAGCGACGTCCCCTGGGCCTGCGCCTCGTCCACCTTCGTCATGATCCGCTGTGTGGCCACGGGGTCGGCGCAGCGGACGGGGGACGTTTCTGCCTGCGCCTGGATCTCTGCGAGGCCGAGACCCGCCGTGTCCGCGCGGATGCCCCCCATTTGCACCACATGGCCGATCAGACGAATCCCGAACTGGTGGAGCAGGCACTTGCAGACCGCTCCGACCGCCACTCGCGCCGCCGTCTCCCGCGCCGAGGCGCGCTCCAGGACGTTGCGCAGGTCGTGCTGATCGTACTTGAGGCCGCCGGCGAGGTCGGCGTGGCCGGGGCGCGGCCGGTGCACGGGGGGCTTCTCCGCGACGCGCGTCGCCGCCTCGGCCTCCGGGGCCATGGTCACCCGCCAGTTCTCGTGGTCCCGGTTCCGGACCAGGAGGCTGATCGGGCTCCCCAGGGTCTGGCCGTGCCGGACTCCGCCGAGGATCTCCGCGCGGTCCTCCTCGATCCGCATGCGGCCGCCCCGGCCGTACCCGCGCATGCGGCGCGCGAGTTCCTCGTCGATCGCGGCGGCGGAGACCGGCACGTGGGAGGGCATCCCCTCCAGGATAACCACCAGGGCCGGACCATGAGATTCGCCAGCCGTCAGATAGCGCAGCATGTGCCTCCCTTTCCGGCATCCGCGCCGCGCGCTCGGCGCCGCGCGTCGCCGGATGATAGCCCCCAAGCCCGCCGCAGAAAAGGAAAAACGCACCCGCGCGGGGGTGCGTTTTCCTCAGGGACTCGATGGAGGGCGGCGGGGGCTACATCACCCGCGCCTCCTCCAGGATGGTCGGGGTCAGGAAGATGAGCAGCTCGTTCTTGACGTCCGACACGGTGTTGCTCTTGAACAGCATCCCCAGGATGGGGATCTTCCCCAGCCAGGGCACCCGGGGTTCCGACCACTTCTCGTCGGTGGTCATCAGGCCGCCCAGGACGATCGTCGAGCCGTTGCTCACCAGGACGTTGGTGGTCGCCTTGGCGGTCTTGATCGAGTAGACGAAGCCCGTGGCGTAAGTGATCTTCTCGTCGGGCGACGACTTCTCCGCGTCAACCTTCAGGGAGATCCGGCGGTCGTTGGTGATGTGGGGGGTGACCTTCAGCCGGATGAAGGCATCGGCGAAGGCGATGACCGTCCGCCCGGAGCTGTCCACCGTGGTGTACGGCAACTGGGTCCCCTGCTTGATTTCCGCCTCCTGATTATCCAGGGTCGCGACCTTGGGGGCCGACAGCGTCCGCGTCTTCCCCTCACTCTCCGACGCCGAGAGCCGCGCGTTGAGGGCGAAGTTCCGCGCCACGGAGCCGACCATGATCCCGACGGCGGAGCCGCCGGCCGCCGGGAAGGAGATCGCCAGCGGGACCGGATCGGCCGGAGTGGAAAAGCCCGCGCCGCCCACCGAACTGAAGATGCTGACGGGGGTCAGCTTATTGTTGGCTGCCGTCAAGTTCTGGTCATAGATCCCCCACTCGATCCCCAGGCTCTGGGCGAAGGAGCGGGTGGCCTCCACCACACGGGCCTCGATGAGGACCTGCGGGGTCGGCCGGTCGAGCTCCTTCAGGAGATCCTTCATCTTGGTCAGGCTGGCCGCGGTCTCCCGGATGATCAGCTTCTGGGTCCGGTCGTCCACGACGATGCTGGCATCCGGCCGCCCGATGGTCTTCAGGCGATCCAGGTTCTTCACGACATCCGCGGCCTTGGCGTAGTTCACCGGGAGGATCGCGTCCTGCAGCGGCTCTTCCTTCTTCTCCTCCTTCTTCTGCTCCCGCTCCGCCTTCAGGGCGTCCTCGCGGGCCTTCTGCTCGGTGGCCAGCTTGGTCTGCGGCGCCACCCGGATGATGTTCCCGTCGATCTCGTACCCCATCCCGTTGATCTTGAGGATCACATCCAGGGCCTGCTGCCAGTCCACATTGACCAGCCGGACCGTGACCTTCCCCGACACATCGCCGCCGGCGATCACGTTCATGCCGCTCACCTCGGCGATGATGCGCAGGAGATTGTTGATATCCGCGTCCTTGAAATCCATGGACAGCTTGCCGGCGGTCGGGGTCCCCGGCTCGGCCGGGGCCGGGGCGGCCGGCTGGGCCGCCGCCGCCGGAGCCGGGGGCGGAGCCGGCGCGGTTGGTGCCGACGCGATCGGCGCCGGCGATTTCGCCGCGGGCGGCGCGGCGCGCACCGGCGTCAGCAGGTCGACCACGATGGCCGAGGCCGTCTGCCGCACCTCATACCGCGTCGCCGCACGGAGATCCGCCACCACCCGCACCACCGGCTCGGGCGCGGTCTGGTGCTGGGCGGCCTGCAGCCGGCTCACCGGGGACGTCACCTGACGCAGGTCCAGGGTGCGGGCCGCCGCCGATTCGATGCTGGCCCCGCTGACATCTACGGTGAGGGCCAGGGGACTCGTGCTCTCGCTTACCTTGTAGGTCACCGGACCGCTGGTCCGGATCACGATCTGTTGGCGACCGCGGACGCTCTGCAGGTCCACCCGCGTCACCTTCCCCGCCGCCTTGGCCGGGGGCGCCGCGGGGGCCGGCGCCAGGGCGGCCGTCGGGGCCGGCGCCGGAGTCTCGCCCATCGCCCCCAATTCGATCCGCAACTGGTTCTGCGCCGTGCTCACCCGGTACGGCAGCATCCCCCGAAGGTCCAGGACCAAGCGCACGATCTGCACCGGGCGCTCGCGGTACTGGGAGGACCGGATGGCCATGACCAGCGGGGGCCGCGCCGAGATCGGCTGGGGAATCGCGTGGATCGCGTTCGGGATATCCAGGATCAGGCGCGACGGATCGGGCAGGGTGAACGACTCGTACGTCGCGATCGGATGATCGCCGGTCACGAAGACGACCAGGCCGCCCGGCCCCGCGTCGCGCACCTCCACTCCCGTCACCTCGACGGGCCCAGGCACGGCCGGGGGTGCCGGGGGCGGGGGAGGCGGTGCCACCACCTCCCGCTGAGGAGCCGGTACCGGTACCGGAACCGGTGCCCGTGCCGGTGCCGGTGCCCGTGCCGGTGCAGCGGGGGCGGGCACAGCCGCAGGAACCGGTGGTGGCGCCGGAGCCGGCGGCGGTGCGGAGATGACCACAGGTGGCGCCGGAGCCGGCGGCACCTCCGCCATCTCCGAGGCGCAGGCCGTCAGCATCCACGCCGCTACTGCGAAGACGGTACCACGCCAGAGCAGACCAGCGGAGGACCGCACGTCCATGCCTATTCCTCCTTCCTGAGCGGAGGCTCTTCCTTGCGGAGCTCCCGCTCGACCAGGCGCACCTTGGCAGGCTGATTCGGCATTAGATCGACATCCTTGACCTCAAAGGTCACGGCATTACGCGTGATCTTCGTCACTCGGGCGTATTCCCCGTACACGTCGTTGACCCGCAGCACATAGCCCTTGCCGTCCGGCGCCTCTATGAGCGCGAAAAATCCGCGCTGCCCCCAGATGATTCCGGCGACCTTCAGCTCTTCCGGCTTCGGCTGTAACCTCTTCGGGGGCTTCTTGTCGTCCACCACCTTCTGCGGAGGAGCAATCAAGGCCTTGAAAGGATCGCGGCGCCCCTTGGTCTCGTACACATAGGTGGGCGGGGGCGGGGCGGCGGGCGGGGCGGCGGGCTTCGCCGCCGCGGTCTGGACCGGTTTGGCTGGCTGAGACGCCGTGGGGGTCCCGCTGTCGGAACAGGCGCTCAGCCCGACCGCCAGGCCCAACGCCAGGAAACCGAGGGCAACCTGCCTATTTCTTCTCGGGAGCACCGGCAGACCCTCCCTTCTCGAGGAACGTGTACGTCGTCGCCTTCAGCTCCGAGACGATCGCCCGGTCGGGCCGCTGGCTTTGCGCGGACAACGGGGTGATCCGGAGGTCCGACACGTTCACGATCCGTTCGAGCTTGCTCACCTGATCGAGGAACCCCCCCAGGGTATGGTACATGCCCTCCACCCGCATGTCGATCGGCATCTCCGCGTAGAAGCCCTTCTTGACGGGGGTCCCCGGCCGGAAGAGCAGGAACTCCAGTCCCATCCGCTGGCCGAGCGTGTTCACCTGGGTGAGCAGCTTGGGGATGTCCTTCTCTTCCGGCAGCTTGACCAGCGCGGCGTCCAGCTGTTTCTCCAGGTTCTTGATCTCGGCGTTCAGCTTCGGCATCTTGGCGGCGATTTCCTGCTGCTTGGCCACTTCCGTCTTCAGCTTCTGCAGGGAGGCGTCCTGGGTGTTCATCTCCCCCCACAGGGGCCACATGAGGAGCCAGCCGTACAGGGCGACCACCGCGATCGTCAGGACACCCCCGAGGATGTAGAGCTTCTTGGGGGGAGTGTTGGCGAAGAAACTCTTCAGATCCAGAGCCATGGAGATCCCTCCCGCCTAGCTCTTGCCTTCCTTCAATTCCATCGTGATGGTGAAGCGCTCCACCGGCCTCTGCTCCACCGTCGCCTTCTCGGAAACCACCAGATCCACATTCGAGACCAGCCCGCTAGCCCCGCCCAAATTCGTCATGAAGCTGGCGATGCTGAAGTTGGAAAAGGCGATACCGGCCACGTCGATCTTCTTGCCCGTCCGGTTGATGCTCGTCAGCCACACCTCGTTGGGCAGCGCCTTGCTGATCTCGTCGAGCAGCCGCACGGGCCCGCCCTGCGCCGCCACCAGCGTCCCGATGATCTTGATCTTCTCCTCCAGCCGCTTTTTGTCCCCCTCGAACTTCTTGACCGTCTCAGCCTGTTTCTGGAATTTCTTGAGCTCGGTTTCGGCCGTCTTGATGTCGGCTTTGATGCCTTCGACCACCCCGTCCAGCCAGTACCACCCGTAAGCCATCCCCAGCACGAGGACCACCGCCCCGAGGACCGTCAGGATGGTCGTCTTGCTGACCGGTGCCCGCTTCTTGCGCTCTTCGCTCGGGAGGAGGTTGATCTTGATCATCTTACTTGTCCCCCGCATGCCTCAGGGCCAACCCCACACTGACGGCGAGCTGTGGGGCGATCGTCTCCAGGTACTCGGGGTCGAACTTCTTCGTGTCCGCCTTGATCTTCCGCAGCGGGTTGGCAACCTCGGCGGGGATCTCCAGGTTCTCCGAGAGGTACTCCACCAGGCCGGGGAGCCGCGCGCAGCCGCCGCTCAGATACACGCGGTGAATCGTGTCGCTGTGGGACGAGGACCGGAAGAAGTCGAAGGAGCGTCGGATCTCCCCCACCACCTCCGCATTCACCATGTCGATGGCCGGCTGGGTGTCGGCGAAGCTCTTGCCCTCGACCTCCTCGCCCAGCTTCAGCTTCTCGGCCTGCTCGTAGCTCAGGCCGAGCATCTTCTGGATGGACTCGGTGTACCGGTTGCCCCCCAGCGGGGAGTCGCGCGTGAACTCGGACATCCCGCCCTGCAGGATGTTGATGTTCATCACCGCCGCGCCCAGGTTCACCAGCCCCACGACCTGCTCCTTGTCCAAATCGTAGGATTCCTCGAAGGCGTTCGACAGGGCGAAGGCGTCCACGTCCACCACCACCGCGCTGAGGCCGGCGGTGGAGATGATCGAAAGGTAGTCGTTGATGATGTCCTTCTTCACCGCCACCAGCAGGACATCCATCTCGTTGGCCTCGGGGTTCGTGCTCTCGAGCACCTGGAAATCCAGGTTCACGTCCTCGATGGCGTAGGGGACGTACTGCTCGGCCTCCATGGGGATGACCTCTTCCAGCTCCTCCGGCTTCATCTTGCCGACCTGGATCTTCTTCACGATCACCGAGTGGCCGGAGACCGCCACCACCACGTCCTTGGTCTTGATCTGATTCTCGCTGAAGATCTGCTGGATGGCCGAGATGACCGTCCCGGAGTCCATGATGACGCCATCGACGATGGTCTCGGGGTGGAGGGGGGCAATCCCGAGCTTGACCAGCTCGCTTCCCCCGCGTCCCCGTTTCAACTGCACGGCTTTGACGGAGCTCGCCCCGATGTCCAAGCCGACGACATTCTTGCTTCGGCCCAACCCAAACATGTCTGAATCCTTTGCTGTGAGGAACTTACACCCACTGGTTCAGATATGTACGCTGCCTATTACCTGCAACCTGTTGATTTGTCAAGAGAAATATGTGTTTTCCACAAGATATTCCCAGCCACCGCAACGGCTTGTAGTTCCCGGAACTGCCCGCGCAATATGTTGATAGCACCAAAAGGGGGTGTGCCGCACACATTCGGGGCGCGCAGAAGGGGCTGCCCCGGCGAAGCCACTCGTCCCCGTGCGCCGACGGCGAGGGCCGCGGCGCCTAGAACCGGACGGCGCGCGCACCCGGGAGAAGCTCACCGCGTGGCGTCGAGTGGCCCCCGGCGCGCGCTGGAGGCGGGAGAGCGAGAGCGCTGGAGGCGGCTACGGGATGACCTCCCGCCAGCTCCCGGGTCGGACGGCGTACTTGACGGCGCCGCAGACCTGGGAGGCCATCATGGCCTGATCGTAATGGAGCTGCGTGCCCTCCTGTAGCCATGTCGTCCTGCCGATAACCGATCCGTAGACCCGGGAGTTCTCTCCGATGCTGACATTGGCGTTCCGGCCATAGAGGCCGCCGTAGAAGGTGAAATTGTTCCCCGCGGAAAAGCTCGTCATGTCCGCAGCAGCGGTGGACGTGAGCGACGCGTCGCTCTTCATGATGATGCGCATATTGGTGTTGGGATGGTTCCCGAGCTGCACATTGTCCCCGATGCTAACGTTGCCAGAGTTGCTCAAGCTGTACGGGAGGCTAGGGTTGGGAGTGATGTAGATCGTCACCACGCCGTTGCTCGCCGGCACCAGCGAGCTGTTGGCGGGGATCGTCAGGCTCGTCCAGTAGTACGTACCCGGAGAGATGATCCAGTTGGCCTGGTAGAGGCT
>JBGPQZ010000141.1:0-7777 GCA_041489335.1 Methylomirabilia bacterium | reverse complement strand
GAGACAAAGGATGTTACCCCCCATTTCAGCCGGGTCTCGAGGGCCCCAGGGCCAGGCGGACGCGGGGCGGGGGGGATTCCACTTGACCCCGGCGAGCGCCCGGGAGTAGGCTTCCGGCACTACCCACCACTGCATCCGCACAGAATCGGTGTTCCGCTGGGGCGCCCATCCCCCCACGGTCCCGCGGGCCACCGTGGCTTCCTTGTTCCAGCATTGCTCTTGCCAAAATTAGACGTCATCACAGGAGGTTGCTCATGCCACGAATATGGCACCTCACAGCCGTCACGCTCTTGCTGTTAGTGGCTGTTTGGCCAAGCAGCGCGGCCGAGCGCCGCGAGTGGGTCCGCCTCACCCATTGCCGGTATGTGGCGGCCAAGGACAATGACGGGGACAGTTTTCGCGTGCGCTGTGGCACTAACGAGTTCACTCTGCGGCTGTATTTTGTGGATGCGCCGGAGACCAACCTCCGCTACCCGGAGCGGACACGCGAGCAGAGCGAGTATTTCGGCGTCACCCTCGACGAGACCTTGAAGGCGGGCGCCAAGGCAAGAGACACGGTGCGGGAGCTTTTACGAGAGCCATTTGTTGTGCGCACGCGCTGGGCCAGTGCAGCGAGCCGGAGCATGGAGCCACGTTACTACGCATTCGTCGAGTTGGACGGCAAGAGCCTGGCGGAGCTATTGGTCAGTCAGGGGTTGGCGCGCACCAAAGGCATCACAACCAATTTGCCTACCGGCGAGAACTGGAAAGCGCATGCGGAGAAACTTCGCGCACTCGAGAGCGAAGCCCGGCAGAAGCGGCTCGGCATTTGGGCCAGTTCAGCAGAAAAGATCTCAGAACCACAGACGAGATGACGCTCAACCATGACCGGAGGTTTCATCCCACCCCACGGTGGCTATCGCAAGCTGCTTTCCTATCAGAAGGCGGAGGTCGTGTACGACGCCACGGTCCGGTTCTGCGCGCGCTTCCTGGAACGGCGCGATCGCACCGTGGACCAGATGGTCCAGGCCGCGCGGTCGGGGAAGCAGAATATCATCGAGGCCAGCGTGGCCTCGGGCACGTCCAAGCGACCTATGCGTCCCATGTGGAGCAAGGCGACCCGGAGACAGCCGCCAACTCAATCGTCTGCCTGATACACCAAGCCAACTATCTGCTGGACCAGCAGCTTCGCGCCCTGGAGAAGGCGTTCGTCGAAGAGGGGGGTCTGCGGGAGCGCATGACCCGGGCGCGCCTTCGCGAACGGGATCGCCAGACCGCTTCGGACGGCAAGCCCCGCTCCCGAGGCCAGCCGCGCTGATCACCGACCCCGCGGGAGCGCCATGATCTCGTCGGTCGTCATGCGGACCGTGGCCCGACCGCGCAGGCACTCCACGACCCGCTTGCCCTGCACTTGACCCCTGCGCGTGGGGACAAGCTTCACCACGTTGCCTTCCACCACGAACTCCACGTCGGTGCCCGGGTGAATGGCGAGCTGCTCGCGGATCTCCAGGGGGATGGTGACCTGCCCTTTCGCCGTGACTTTCATGGAACCCTCCAGTCTTACCGGTAAGAGTAATACTCCGCGAGTCGAGACACATCAAGCCCGTCTCTCCGGACGGGACGAACTCGAAGGCGGGGTCGCCGACCTTCCCCTGGGCCAGGGCGAGGCGGGCGCCTCCGGATCGGCCGAGTCGCGGGGCCAGAGGTATGCCGGCCCGGAGCATTGCGGCGCAGCGGCCGGAAGGGCTTGACAGCGGCGGAAGATCGCCGCTAGGATGCCGCGCCAAACAGAACGGCCTCGTCCGGGCGCGCGGGTCGCTTGCCGCGCCGTCGCGAGGCCCCGATGGATCCCAGCGACAGAGGAGTGCTGACGTGGAGGTCGATCCCCGGAAGTGTGTGGCGTGCAGCAACTGCGTGCCCGTGTGTCCGATGGGGGCGATTTACATCGATCCGGCGGTGAACCGGGCCACGGTGAACCAGGAAGAGTGCGTCGAGTGCCATGCCTGCTACCGGGGCATGAGCAAGGAGCACATGAACCCGACGCTGGTTCGAGGCGTCCGGCGGGTGCTGAAGTGGTTCCGCGTCCGGTTCGATCCCGAGCCGGATGTCTGCCCCACGTCGGCCCTGGCGTCCCAGGATCTCTCCTGGCCCCGCGCCATCCGGCGGACCTTCAGCGATCCGCTGGTGGCGCACGAGTCCACCGGCATCGCCGGCCGCGGCACGGAGGAGGTCAAGACCAACGACGTCACGGGCCGCGTGCAGGAGGGGGAGGCGGGCTTCACCATCGAGTTCGGCCGGCCGGGCGTCGGGGTCCGCTTCCGGGACGTCCAGAAGATGACGACGGCCCTCGCCAGGCTCCCCGTCGAATTCGAGGACAATAACCCGGTGTCCGCCCTGATGGCCGACCGGGCCACGGGTCTCCTGAAAGAGGATGTCCTCAACGAGAAGGTGCTGTCCGCCATCCTGGAGCTGAAGACCCGGCTCCCGCATGTCCCGGCGGTCCTCGGCGAGATCGAGCGCGTGGCGCAGGAGGTGGACACCATCGTGAGCATCGGGGTGTCCACGCGCTGCGACGCCCAGGGAGACAACCATCTCGAGCCGGTGCTCGAGCGTGAAGGGTACACGTTCTTCCGCGGCAAGACGAACCTGGGGCTGGGCCGGCGGCCCGTGACCGCCTGAGGGCTGCGCCCATCGGCAGGCTTCGAGGGAGAAGGAGAAGGCCCGCATGACGAACACACTCCACCGCTTCGGCGCGCGCGACAGCCATCAGGATGACTACATCGTCTTCGCCATGGCCTCCAAGGGGATCAACGACGAGGGGGTCTGTGAGAAGTTGCAGGCCTTCCTGCGGCTGGCGCTCAAGCACGGCCCCGTGAACCTGGGACATGGCCTCCACGGGGGGATGTATCGGCCGTCCGAGAACCTCACGCCCCTGGCCCACTGGTCCCGCTCCGAGGGCGGCGACCCCGAGGCCGTGATTCGCGGGGTGGACGCTCCCTCCACGGTGGCGGCGGTCTTCGACGACCTGGCCAAGGTCGAAGCGCTCCTCAGGGAAGTCAAGGCGGCGGACCTCGGCATCTCCGTCAACATCAGCGGCCTGACGGACGAGGCGCACGCCTGCTGCAAACGCGTCGGGATCACGCGGCACAGCATCGAGTACTCGCTGGGCTTTCACGGCGACCTGAACCAGCTGCCGGACCGCCGCGTCCTGGAGCTCTCCACGATGTGCGGGCACGGCATGGTTTCGCACAACTTCGCCCGGAAGATGATCGACTTCGTCCGGGAGAATCGCCGTACGCCGCAGCAGGCCGCGGTCTACATGGCCCGGTTCTGCTCGTGCGGTGTCTTCAATCTCGCGCGCGCGGTGCGCATATTGGAGCAGGCGCGCAAGGGGGAATGAGTACCGAGATCCGACAGTGCAGGCAGAGCCGCTCCTCTCGCTGTCGGCTGTCACTGCCGCTGCCGATCATGGGGCTGGCGGCCGGGGATGAACCTTGCTAGACTCTCCCGTCGAACGCACCGGTTCCGGGGTAGAGGACGTGGCCCTTTTCACAAGGAGGCTCCGATGAAGGATTCCCTGCAGAGCTGCATGAAGGTCGGCATCGTCCACTTCATGGCGTACCCCGAGTGCATGAAGGGGGAGGGTCCGATCTACGACACGGTGACCAAGGTGGTGGAGGACGAATTCTTTTCGGCGATCGAGATCACCTGGATCAAGGACCCGGCCGAGCGCCAGCGGGTGAAGAATCTCCTGGCCACCAGCCACATGGTGGTGGGCTACGGCGCCCAGCCGTGCCTGCTGAGCCAGAAGCTGAACCTGAACCACTTCGACGCGGCCGAGCGCAAGAAGGCCGTGGACCAGGTGAAGGCCTGCATCGACGAGGCGGCCGAGGTGGGGGCCGGGGCCGTTGCCGTCCTGAGCGGTGTCGATCCAGGCGAGCGGCGCGAGGAGGCCTTCAAGCTGCTCGTGGACTCGGTGAAGGAACTCTGCGGCCACGCCAAGGCCAAGGGCCTGCGCTTCATCCTGGAGAGCTTCGACAGCAAGTACGACAAGAAGTGCCTGATCGGACCGGCCAAAGACGCCCTGGCGCTGTGCAAGGCGGTCCGGAAAGACTACCGGGACTTCGGAATCATGGTTGACCTGAGCCATCTGCCGATCCAGGACGAGAGCCCGAAGAAGTCCCTGGGCACCTTGAAGAAGGACAACATCGCCCACATCCACATCGGCAACAGCGTGAAGCAGCAGGGGCATGTCGCCTACGGCGACCAGCACCCCCGCTTCGGCCTGCCGGGCGGCGAGAATGACGTGCCGCAACTCGTCGAGTTCTTGAAGGCCCTGTTCGAGATCGGGTATCTGGGCAAGGGGAAGCGGCCGGTGGTGGCCTTCGAGGTGAAGCCGCTCGCCGGTGAGACGTCGGGGGCCGTGATTGCGAGCGCCAAGCGCACGCTGCTGGAGGCGTGGGCCCGAGTGTGACGGCGGAGGAAGGCGGGGCCCGGAAGCGAGCCTCAGGCTTTGCGCGGCTTGGCCGCAGCCAACTCCTCGAGGAAGTAGGCGGCGGAGAGGGTCCCGTGATGGAGGTTGTCCAGGTCCAGCTTCTCATTGGGGGCGTGGGCGTTCTCATCCGGCAGGCCGATCCCGAAGAGGAGGCAGGGGAGCTTCAGGAGATTGGCCAGCGTGGGGACGACCGGGATGGTGCCGCCGGTCCGGATATAGACCGGTATCTTGCCGAAGCCCTTGTGGATGGCCTGCGCCAGCGCCAGCAGCGATGGATGGTCGGAAGGGATCAGCCAGGGGGTCCCGCGGCCCGAGACTTCCGTCACCGTGGTGCGCACGGTCTTGGGGGCGAGGCGCTTGACGTGCTGGACGAAGAGGCGGGCGATCTTGATCGGGTCCTGGTTGGGGACGAGGCGCATGCTGACCTTGGCCATGGCGCGGCAGGGCAGGACGGTCTTGGCCCCTTCCTCGATAAAGCCGCTGTACATCCCGTTCACCTCCAGGGTGGGGCGGGCCCAGAGGCGCTCCAGAGTGGTGAAGCTCTTCTCCCCGTGGAGAGCGGGCACGCCCAGCTCCTTCTGGAACCGTTTCTCGCTGAAGGGGAGGTTGGCCAGGGCGCGACGCTCCGCGGCGAGGAGCTTGTGGACATCGCCGTAGAAGCCGGGGATCAGGATGCGGCCGTTCTTGTCCTTCAACTGTCCGAGGAGCTGGGCCAGCGCGAAGGCGGGATTCTCGACGGCGCCGCCGAAGCCGCCGGAGTGGAGGTCGCTCTTGGCCCCCTCCATCTCGACCTGGAAATACACCAGGCCCCGCAGACCGACGGTGATCCCGGGCACGCCCTTGGCGATCATGGCGGTGTCCGAGATCATGGCGAGGTCGGCCTTGAGCAGCGAGCGATGAGCCTTGATGAACGGGTTCAGGCTGGGGCTGCCGATCTCCTCCTCGCCCTCGATCAGGAGCTTGACGTTGACGGGGAGCTTCCCCTGGGTCCGAAGATGCGCCTCGATCGCCTTGAGGTGCATGAAGGCCTGGCCCTTGTCGTCCACGGCGCCGCGCGCGAACAGCTCGCCGTTCCGCACCGTCGGGTCGAAGGGGCCGGTGATCCACGGCTCCAGGGGTTCCGCCGGCTGGACGTCGTAGTGGCCGTAGATCAGCACGGTCGGCTGGCCGGGGGCCTTCAGCCAGTCGGCGTAGACGACCGGGTGTCCGGCGGTCGGCAGGATCTGGGCGTGCTCCAACCCGATGGCGCGCATGTGCTCGACCAGCCACTCGGCGCACTTCTGGATGTCGCCCTTGTGGTCGGACTGGGTGCTGACGCTGGGGATGCGGAGGAGAGCCTTCAGCTCCTCGACAAACGCCTCGCGCCGTTCGTGAATGTAGCCGGTGACTGGGTGCATGGAATCCTCCGGGATCGCAAGTGGGAAAGGGCCGGGTCACGCGCTATGGACGATGCCCCCCGCCCGGACCACCGTGAGGCCGAGGCGCTGCAACTCGTCCAGGAAGAAGTTGATGCCGATGGAATCGCTGGCCATGTGGCCGGTGACGATCAGGTTTCCGGCCAGCTTCTGCTCCTTCGCCTCGCGGAGGTCGGCCTCGGGAAAATGCATCGTCAAGACGGTGCCCACCCCGGCGTCGAAGTAGGCCCTGAGCACGTCCAGGCCGCCGTTGGTGTACCCGCCGATCGCCACCGCGACGCGCCCGGCGTAGTTCTCCGGCGCCCCCAGCCGCACCGCGGGCTGTGTGGCTGCAGCGCGCTGCTCGGGGAACTCCTGGAGGGCCTGGACGACCTCCGAGACCTTGGCTCGACTGTTGGGATCGTTGAAGGGGGTCAGCTTCTCCGCGAGGAGGCGGCGCGTGATGAGGTCGCAGGGCCGGTGCACGTTCAGGAACGCGAGGCCGAGCAGCTCGGCTGCCTGGACCACGCGGCCGTAATTGCGGGGATGGTTGTTGATGTCCACCTGCTGCAGCCGCCGCTGCACGGCCGCCTCGGCCCGCGCCAGGGGCACGCCCACCTCGACCAGTTGCTCGATCTGGGTGCGGATAAGCTGCCAGCCTTCCACGATCGCGACCCCTTCCGGGTGATGGGTCAGGACGGTGTCGCAGGAAAGTTCCCTCGCCAGGAGCAGGTCCCCCACGTCGCAGTCGATGGTGGCCAGCACCTTCCGGACGCCGTCGCCGCGCACGTGGATCCCGGAATCCGGGGGGATCTCGGTGAGCCGCGCCAGGTCCAGGGCAACCTCCATCATGTCCTCGGTGGTCATGGTGTCCCCCTTTGGTTCGTAGCCGCCCCGCCCTTCGGATGCAGCGCCCTCGTATAACATGCTTCCGGCGCGCTGGGCAAGTCAGATTCTGGCCAAACACAATGACCAATGACCAATGATGGTTTCGCGCTCGGACATTGGTCATTGGGAATCGGCCATTTCGACCCATGCCGTGACCGCGACTCGCCGTTTTTGTTGTTGACACCTCGGGACAGATCAAGTAAAAACGCTACGCTTCTCATCCAGAGTGGCTGAGGGACTGGCCCGACGAAGCCACGGCAACCCTGATCCAGCGGGATTACTCGGGGTGCCAACTCCTGCCCCACGCGCGGGGAAGCGCGAAGCGGACGAGGGTCCGCGGGGAAAGATGAGAAGGGGGAAGACCATGTCACCCCTTCTCACGATTTGGTGAGAAGGGGTGTTTTGTTTCTGGTGGTCCGCGTTCGGTGGACCCTCCAGCTGGGTGCGTGACGGGGCGATGACCCGCTATCTGATTCGCCGGTTCTGGCAATCCCTGCTGGTCCTCTTCGGGATCTCCATCATCATCTTCATTATCCTGCACCTGACGGGGGATCCCGCCGTCCTCCTGATGCCCCCCGATGCCACCAAGGAAGACATCGACAACTTCCGCAAGCTGATGGGCTTCGACGATCCCCTGTTCGTGCGCTGGCCGCCCTGGGAATACCTGAGCCCGCCCTGGCGCTTCCTCACGGACACCCAGTACGGCCGATTCTTCACGGGGGTCGTGCGGGGGGACTTCGGGAACTCCTTCCGCCACCAGCAGCCGGCCCTCGGCCTGGTCATGGAACGGATGCCGGCCACCATCGAGCTGACAATGGCGGCCATGGCCATCGCCGTGTCGGTGGCGGTGCCGGTGGGGATCCTGTCGGCCGTCCGACGCAACACGGCGCTGGATCACGCGGGCATGGTCCTCGCGCTGCTCGGCCAGTCCATGCCGGTCTACTGGCTCGGCATCATGTTCATCCTGCTGTTCGCCGTGCAGTGGAACCTCCTGCCGGCGTTCGGGGCAGGCAGCTGGAAG
>JBGPQZ010000140.1:0-7890 GCA_041489335.1 Methylomirabilia bacterium | reverse complement strand
CTCTTCCGCACCATCTCGGACACCCTGCGGCTGCCGCTCGTCGCCTACTGGGCCGTCGTCCCGCTGGCGGCGGCGGGGCTTCTGGTCACCCGCAGGCGGTGGGGATACCTCCTGCCGTTGCTCCTGCTGGGCCTGGGCTACTACCTGTCGGTCGTGGCGTTTCACATCGTGGGACGGTTCCGCCTGCCGCTCGTGCCCCTGCTCATCATCCTCGCGGCGGTCGGGCTGGTGCGGGCCCGGGAGCTCTTCCGAGAGCGCCGGTGGAGGCCGCTCCTCGCGGGCGCGACGCTCGTGGCCGCGCTCATGGGCCTCACCCACCCGTGGGGCTTTCCGCTGATCTATCCGGTGGATCACGCCAATTACGGCTACATCCTCGCGAACCGCGGCGACCTCCCCGCGGGTCTCCGCGAGCTGGGCGTGGCGGAGGCGGGCTTGCCAGGCACGCCCGGTCTCAACTACGATATGGGGCGGATGCTCATGGTCCTGGGGCGGCCTGCGGAGGCGCTCCCGCGTTTCGAGCGGGAGATGCGCGTGGCGCCGCAGAATCCCGAATTGTTCCGCCGAGCGGGGATGACGGCGTCGCGGGCAGGCGATCCGGAGCGTGCGAGAATCTATCTGGAGCGGTACCTGGCGCTGGCCCCGGACGGGCCCAGGGCCGCGGAGGTGCAAAGGGAATTGGAGGCCATGCGCGGGCCGCATGGCGGGAGACGCTGAGGGAGGCACACCGTGAGTGAGCGCGCATCGGGAGGACTGTTGACCGTCGCAGGGATCCAGTTGGCTTGCGGGCAGGACCGAGAGGAGAATTTCGGCAAGGCCCTGGACCTGGCACGCGTGGCCGTCGAGCGCGGGGCCAAGATCGTCTGCTTCGCCGAATGCTTCGCCTGGCCCTGGTTTCCGCGGAAGGGGGTCGAGGTCCACCGCGCCCTGGCGGAGCCGATCCCCGGCCCCATGACCAAGACCCTCCAGATGCTGGCCGAGGAGACGCAAGCCGTCCTCGTCGCGCCGATGTTCGAGGCCGCGGAGGAGGGCCAGTACAACACCAGCGTGGTCATCGACACCACCGGACACATCCTCGGCCTGTACCGGAAGAACCACATTCCGGATCTGCCCAACTACCAGGAGCGGTTCTACTTCCGTCCCGGGAATCTCGGCTTCCCGGTCTTCAAAACGCGCTACGCCACCATCGGCATCCAGACGTGCTGGGACAACTTCTTCCCCGAGGGGGCCCGGATCCTCGGCCTGAAGGGCGCCCAGATCCTGCTCTGCCCCACCGCCTGCTCCAGCCCCGCCAGCACGGCCAAGTGGGAGCGGGCGATCGCCGGCCACGCCGTCTACAACTCGGTGTATGCGTTCCGGGTGAATCGGATCGGCACCGAGGGGACGATGACGTTCTACGGGAAGAGCTTCTGCGTGGACCCCAACGGGGAATACGTCACCGAGCCTGCCGGGGCCATCGAGGGGGTGGTCCTGGCCGACCTCGACCTCGACCGGATCAAGCTCGTCCGGGAAGACTGGACCTTCTACCTGGATCGCCGGCCGGGGATCTACAAAGAACTGGTGTGACGGACGGGGAAGACGGGAGAGGAGAGACGGAAGAAGAATGCGGCCAGCTCCGAAAGGGGGCTGGCCGCGTTTTCGTTCTTGCCAATGGCTAACGGCCAATGGCTACTTCTTCACGTTCCCCATGACCGCGTTGTAGGCGGCCTGGCAAGAGTCCTGAAGCCAGGCGGTGTCACCGCCCAGGCACATGAAGCGGCAGCCGCGGCCGATCCACTTCTTGGCCGTGTCGAGATCGCGGGCGTTCATCACGCTCATGACAGACAGTCTCCCAGGAGGTCTCCTGTCGTACTTTCTGCCGCGCTTTCGCTCTTGACAATGCATCGCCGCCTGGGGTACTGCTTACGCGGCGTCTCGCCGGGAAGGCGTGGTGCGGGAACGGCCTCATGCTTGGACTGGTGCTGCACGGAGGCGGGTGTGGCGCGGGAGATGATCGTCCAGGTTCAAAGCAGGCCTCCACGGCAAAGGGTTGCCTTTCCCTCGGCGAACGCAATACCGCGGCCTCCTTTCATTCTTTCTCCACCGTTCGTGGTTCGGGAACGCAATCTTACCTGGGCCCTCTGACGGAGGCTGGCGGGATCCCCGCGAGGAGGGGTTCCGCCAGCCGTCCAGGTGAAACCGGGGCACCAGCCCCCTTCCAGGGAGGACGTGTCATGAGGAAACCGCTTTTCGCCCTACTCATTACGTTCGTGGTCGTGCTCCTGGCGATGCCGGCGTTCGCGGGGACCGCGCTCAAGTACGCCACCATCCATGAGCCGAGCCACCCGGTGGGCTTCACCGCCGAATTCTTCGCCAGCCGGGTGAAGGAGCTGACCAACGGGGAGGTCACCGTCCAGGTGTACCACTCCCGGCAGCTCGGCGACGCCCGGGACAACGTGGAGAACGTCCGGAACGGCACCATCGCGTTCACCACGCTGTCCGTCTCGAACCTGAGCCAGGTGGCCCCCGTGCTGGACGTCTGGTCGCTGCCCTTCATCTTCAAGACCGACGATCACTACTGGTACGTGCTGAACCATCCCAAGTCCATGGAGTTCATGAAGCAGCTCGAGCCGAAGGGGATCAAGACCATCACCTGGATCACCTCGGGCGCCCGCAACTTCTTCAGCCAGAAGCCGATCCGCACCGTGGCGGACATGAAGGGGATGAAGATCCGCGTCATGGCCTCACCGGTCATGATCAACACCATGAAGGCCTTCGGGGCCAGCGGCGTGCCGACGGCCTGGGGTGAGCTGTACACCGCCCTGCAGACGGGCGTGGTGGACGGCGCCGAGAACAACCACCCCTCGCTCATCTCCATGAAGTTCTACGAGGTGTCGAAGTTCTACACGCTGGACGAGCACATGCGGATCCCTGACCTGACCATCGCTTCCACCAAGATCTTCGACCGGCTCACCAAGGCCCAGCAGCAAGCCATCCTGCAGGCGGGAATCGAGGCGACGGCCTACATGCGCGGCGCCTGGAAGGTGGCTGAGACCGAGGACCTGGCGAAGCTCAAGGGGCTGATGAAGGAGATCATCACGGTGGACAAGAGGCCCTTCCAGGATGCGGTGGCCTCCATCGTGAAGGACGAGGCCAAGCGGCTGGGAGGGGAAGATTTCGTCAACTTCATCCTCCAGACGGGCAAGGACTTCTAGGCAGTGGGCGACTGTGTCCGGCGGGGAGCCGAGTCGGCTCCCCGCCGGCTTTTTCTCAACCCCTCTGAATGGACACGACGACATGCTCAAGGCTTTTGATCGGGTCCTGCAATGGATCACGGCGGTTGTCAAGTGCGTGATGCTGGGGCTGGCCACGATGATCTTCGTCATCATCTGCCTCGCCGTGTTCACGCGATACATCCTGAACTTCGTGCCGTCATGGTCCGAGGAAGTTCCTCGGTATCTCCTGGTGTGGATCACATACCTGGGAGCCGGCCTGGCGGTCAAGTACAAGGAGCACATCAGCCTCGACTACTTCTTCAACCTGATGCCGATCCGCGCGCGCCAGGTGGGGCACCTCATCCTCAACGTGCTCATCGCCACCGTCGGCGTGATCATGCTCGTGTTCGGCGTCAGGCTGGTGAGCCAGTTCGGCGACGACCTGATGGAGTCCATTCCGGTCAAGAACTTCTGGCTCTATCTGGCCATGCCGGTCTCCGGCACGCTGATGGTCCTGTACATCATCCAGGACACATGGAGGGCGATCCTGGGCCTGGGCGAGGAGAAGGATCCGTCGTCATCCGATATGGTCCCGATCTAGGGAAGGTCATTGCGGTAGGGAGAACGTGGTGAGGAAGGTGTCGGCCCCGGCGATCCGGGGCTGCAAGGGCAAACCCATTCGGGGGAGAGCGGCCACACCATGACACTCGGAATTGCGTTTGTCTGTTTCTTCGTCTTCCTGATCATCAACCTGCCGATCTCCTTCGGTATCGGGCTGGGGGCCATGCTGGCCAGCCTCACGATGGACATCGACAGAGCGACCATCGTCCAGCGCATGCTGTCAGGCGTCAACTCCTTTCCCCTGCTGGCCGTCATCTTTTTCATCTTCGCGGGGACCCTGCTGGCTCGCGGCGGCGTCTCTTCGCGGTTAGTGCGGTTGGCCGAGGTGCTGGTGGGGCGGATCCCCGGCGCCCTGGCGCACGTCACCATCCTGGCCTGTATGTTCTTCGGCGGCGTGTCGGGGTCCGCGGTGGCGGAGATCTCGTCCATCGGGGCCATGATGATCCCGACGATGGAGAAGGCGGGCTACAAGAAACCGACCGCCACCGCCATCGCGCTGGCCTCGGCCGTCATGGGGCCGATCATCCCGCCCTCCATTCCGATGATCATCTTTGCCCACACGGCAGGGTCGGTCTCCATCGCCGCCCTGTTCCTGGCGGGCGCAATTCCGGGAGTCCTCATCGGATTCGGGTTGATGATCTGGGCGTACTTCCATGCCAGGAAGCACATCAAGCCGGCCCCGATGCCCATCCTCTCCTTCAAGGAAAAGATATACCGGGTGGCGGACGGCATGGCTGGCCTGTTCACGATCATCATCATCCTGGGGGGGATCATCTCGGGCATCTTCACGGCCACCGAGGCGGGCGCCGTGTCCGCGCTCTACGCACTGATTCTCTGCGTGGGGGTGTACCGCGAGATCAAGATCCGCGAGCTGCCGGGCATCCTCTTCGAGTGCTGCCAGGTCAACGCGGTGGTGCTGTTCCTGGTGGCCACCAGCTCGGTCTTCACCTGGATCCTCACCTACGAAAATCTCCCCACGCTGCTCTCCAAGACCGTGTTCGCCATCACGGACAACAAGTTCATCTTGTTGATCGTCATCAATATCTTTCTCCTGATTGTCGGATGCCTGGTGGACCTGACCCCTGCGGTCATCATGCTGACCCCGATCCTGCTTCCCCTCATGCACAAGATGGGGATGAACATCGTTCACTTCGGCGCCATGATGGTGATCAACCTCTGCTACGGCCTGATCACCCCGCCGGTCGGGACCTCCCTCTTCGTGGGTTGCCGGATCGCAAAGCTGCCGATCACGGCGGTGATCCGTCCCCTGGCGCCGCTCCTGCTCATCGAGATCCTGGTCCTGATTGCCGTGACCTACTGGCCTCCTCTCACCATGTGGCTGCCGCGGCTGTTCGGGTTCGTGACGTAGGGAGGGGGAGCCAGGGGGAGCCCCCGGTTCAGAAACTCGGCAGGAGGCGGAAACCGATGGCGTGCCCCGCGTGGCTGGTACACGCGGGGCACGCTGTGCTCTGGCCGCCTGGCGCGGCTATCCGCGGTTTCGGGTAAAGGCGAGGATTTGACTCCATGGCCAGGCCGACGGCTGAGCACCGACTTCAACTGCACGGTCACCGATCCCGCCTACGTGACCGACCTCCTGGACCGGCTGCGCGATGAGGCGCCGCGCCTCTACGGGATGATCCTCTACGTGGAGGAGGCCGTCCACCCCGGTCTCTATCGCCGGCGGAAGGGCATGCTCGATCTGTCCAGCATTCACGGGCCCGGCTTCGGCTACCGCCTGGCGGAGATTCGCCGGGAGCTCCCGCCCCCCGCCGTCGAATGCGGGACGTAAGCCCGGATAGTGCGGTGGAACTGCTGATCCGGTGGGGGCTCGCCATCGTCGCTGGTGGAGGCGCTGCCGGCTTGACTCAGGGGGCGACCGCGCTGCTCCGACTGAAGTCTGCCGTCCTCAGCGGGGGGCTCGCCAATCCCCTGGTCGCCACCGCGGAACTGCTCGGGGCTGCCGGCGTGGCCCTCCTGGCCGTCCTGCTTCCCGCCCTCTGCCTCCTCCTGCTCGCGGTCCTCCTGGCCGCCGCCTTTCGAAAGGCGGGCCGCCCGGCGTTTGGGCGCCGTCCGGGCCCGTGATGAGCTCCCCTGAGCCTCCGCGGGGACCCCCAGGAGGAGACATGTTCGGCGTCTCCCCCGGCGGTCGGTTGACCCCAGCCGGGGCAGGTGGTAGCCTCCGGGCACATCCGGTACCGGCGAGACTCTGCAACAAGAGGAGGGATGATTCATGACCACGGTGAAGGAGATCCTGCAGAAGCGCACGGCCAACCGGGAGCGCCTGGAGAAGGAGGCTCCCAACCTCTACCACGGCTTCAACGACCTGATGAAGCACTACTACAAGCCGAGCGCCCTGGATCGCAAGTACAAGGAGCTCATGGCCGTGGCGGCCGCGGTGGCGACCCGCTGCGTGCCCTGCCTGGCCAATCACATGAACAATGCGATCTCGGCGGGGGCGACCCGCGCGGAGGTGATCGACGCCGCCGCCATCGGGGTCGAGTTCGGCGGCGGCCCGTCGTTCGTCGTGGTGCGAGAGCACCTGTTCCAGTTCCTGGACGAGGTGGAGGCGTTGCGGCAGTCCTAGCGTTCGGTGCGGAATCGGCTCCTCTCCGACGTCCGCTTCGCCGCGGGGGAAGGGGCGGGCGGGGGGGCCGGCAAGGAGGAGCGCTGTGTCGGAGCTCGGAGCGCGCGTGTCGGCCGCCGTCGAGGCGATTTCCCTCGTGGATACCCATGAGCATCTTTTTGCGGAGGAGGAGCGGAATCGCGCGGCGCTGGACTTCTCCTACCTGTTCCCGCATTACGCCGCCAGCGACCTGATCTCGGCCGGGATGCCGCCGGCCCTCTTCGAGGCTGTCCGCTTTCCCGGCCGGGCCGTTCTGATCGAGCGGGCGCTGCGGCAGCGGCGTCCCCGGTTCTTTCCGGTCCCGTCCCGGACCGACATGACGCTGGAGGAGCGCTGGCAGGCGATCGAGCCCTACTGGGAGCGGATCCGCCACACCGGCTATGGCCGGTGCCTGCTGGTCGCGGTGCGGGACCTGTTCGGGATCCCCGACCTCAGCCGGGAGACGTACCGCCGGCTCTCGGATGCGATCGCGGCCTCGGCCAGGCCGGGCTGGTACCAGCACGTCCTCAAGGACAAGGCGAGGATCGCCATCAGCCTGGAGGATGACGGGCGGGCCGATGTGGACAAGCGGTTCTTCGCGCCGATGGTGCGACTCGAACATTTCGCGGTGGCCCGCACCCGCGAGGAGCTGGGCCGGCTGGAGGAGGAGACCGGGGTCGCCATCCATTCCCTCGACGACCTGCTCCAGGCGATGCGGATCGCGCTGGACCGGTACCTGACGGAGGGGGCGGTCGGCATCAAGATCGGCCTGGCGTACCGGCGGACGATCCGCTTCGAGAAGGTGCCGAAGGCCGACGCGGAGCGGATCTTCAACCGGATCGCCTCCCATCTGGGCGAGGGGCCCTCCTGGGAGGAGGCGCGGCCGCTGCAGGACTACCTGGTGCATCAGATCATCCGCGAGGCCATCGCCCATGACCTGCCCATCCAGGTCCACACCGGGCTGCAGGAGGGGAACGAGAACCTGCTGACGAACTCGAATCCGACGCTCCTCGCCAACCTGTTCATCGAGTACCGCGAGGCGAAGTTCGACGTGTTCCACGGCGGCTACCCGTACCTGGGGGAGCTTCTGGCGCTGGCCAAGAACTTCCCGAACGTCTACCTGGACCTGTGCTGGCTGTACATCATCTCGCCGTCGGCGGGCGCGCGCGTGCTGCACGAGGCGATCGAGACGGTCCCCGCCAACAAGATCTTCGCGTTCGGCGGCGACTTCATCATCCCCGAGGGGAGCTACGGGCACAGCCGGATGGCGCGGCAGGTGGTGAGCCGCGTCCTGACGGAGAAGGTGGAGGACGGTTACCTGACCGAGGCAGAGGCCGTCGCGCTCGCGCGGCGGATCCTGCGGGAGAACCCCGCGGCCCTCTTCCGGTTGAGGTTGGAGGGAGAGCGTGCGGGGGCGGAATCAAGTGCTGGTCATCTGTCGTGGGTTGTGCAATGACAGGAGGGATGACTGTGGAT
>JBGPQZ010000139.1:0-8067 GCA_041489335.1 Methylomirabilia bacterium | reverse complement strand
TGATGCCCTCGGGCGCCTGCGCGGAGCCTAATTCGCATTCCTATGGCACAGTCAGTTGGCTTTGCCGTCTTCCTGCTCTTCGGCACCGCATATTGCGTGGCCTGCATCGCCTGGTTCACCGCCCTTTCCTATCTCTTCAAGACGGTGGCGAACCGGCACCCCGGCGTGCGTCTGTGGAGCGCAGAGCTGGGCTACCTCCCCTTCAACATCGTGTTCCGCCCCGACCTCTTGACCGACCGGGGACAGCTCGCGCGTCAACGGTTCGGGCGGTGGCTCCTCGTCTTCCTTGGATCACTGGCCGCCGGCCTCGCCCTGAGCGCGCTCGTTCGCATCCTGCCCTGACCGCATCGCGACCCTCGCCCCGCGCGCCACTAGGCCGTCGAGTCGCCCGCGTCGGGTAGCCCGAGGACTCACCCCCACGTTGACCCGGACCCGGCTACGTGATCATGCAGAATCTCCAAGATCTTTACCCCGGCCAGAGACATCCATTGACAACCATACATGTGTTTGGTATATGTCCGTCAGAGTTAGCCGATCCGTTGGCAGCTCCCCCCTCCACGAATTGCCCCTGGAGCGCCGTATGTTCTTCGCTGCACTACCCATCACCGGCTGGATCTTCGACGTCTATCCGACCTCCGGCGGGATGGTGGTGTGGATCGTGGACGAGGCGGGGCAGAACCATCGCCTCGTGGACCCGTTCCAGCCCAGCTTCTACGCAGCGGGGCCGGCCACGGCGCTGCGGCAGCTCGCCATGGATCTCACGCGGATGCGGCTGGCGGAGCCTGTCGGGATGACGCGGCGGCAGGAGTTCTGGACGGGCGAGCCGCGCGACGCCCTCGAATTCACCTTGCGGAACCCCGAACGGCAGCCCGCCCTCCTCCGCCAGCTCGCCGTCCCGCGCCCCGGCGTCATCCTCTATGACTGCGACTTGTCTCCCGTCCTTACCTATTGCCATGCGCGCGGAATCTTCCCCCTCGCCAAGGTCACGGCCACAAGGGGAATGACCGATGACCAATGGCAAATGACCAATGGTCGGAGGTCGGGGGACAATCCGCATTTCGCATTCCGCATTCCGCAATTGCAGTACGAAGTGGAGGGTTCGGCGTGGGACCTGGACTATCCGGAGCCGCCGCTCGTCCGGATGGCGCTCACCTGCCAGGGGGACGAGCGGGGGGCGGGGCCGCCGCGCGGGAGACTCCGCGCCCTCACCATCGCCTGCGAGGGAAACCAGACGACCCTCGAGGAGGGCGACCCCGAGACGCTCCTCGCGGAGCTGAACGGCTGGATCCGCCGCTTCGACCCGCACGTGATCGTCACGAACTGGGGCGACGCCTTCCTCATCCCTGCCCTCCTCGCGCTGGCGCGGCGCGCCCGTATCCCGCTGGAGTTCGATCGGGACATGATCCGGCGCCGCGTGCGGACGACCGGACGCTCGTACTTCTCCTACGGCCGCGTCGTGTACCAGGCGCCCTCCTATCCTTTCTTCGGCCGCTGGCACCTCGACTCCAGGAACTCCTTCATCTTGAAGGAGACCCAGCTGGCGGGCCTGCTGGAGCTGTCCCGCCTCTCCAAGGTTCCCGTCCAGAAGATGGCCCGGACCTCGCCCGGCTCGGCCATCAGCATGATGCAGCTCGATCGCGCCCTCACCGACGGGATCCTCGTCCCCTGGAAGAAGGGGGAGCCGGAACGGTGGAAAACGGCCTGGGACCTCCTGGTCGCGGACAAGGGCGGCTTGGTGTTCCAGCCCATCACGGGCCTCTACGAGAACGTGGCCGAGATCGACTTCGCCTCGATGTACCCGGCCATGATGGTCCACCACAACATCTCGCCCGAGACGGTGGACTGCCCCTGTTGCCCTGACAACGCCGCGCCCGAGATCGGCTACTCCACCTGTCGCCGACGCGAGGGGCTGGTGACCAAGACGCTCCGCCCGATTCTCGCCCGCCGCAAGGAATTGAAGCGCCTGCGCAACGCGGCTGCGGGGAGCGTGCGCGAGCGCTACGATCACCGCCAGACCGCCCTCAAGTGGATCCTGGTCACCTGCTTCGGCTACCTGGGCTACAAGAACGCCCGCTTCGGCCGGATCGAGGCGCACGAGACGGTGACCGCCTACGCGCGTGAGAAGCTCCTCACCGCCATGCACCTGGCCGAGGACAAGGGGTTCCGGGTGCTCCACGCCATCGTGGATTCCATGTGGCTCGTCAAACCCGATCTGACCGAGGCCGAGGTCCTGGACCTCTGCCGCGCCATCCGGGATGCGGTGGGGATCGAGATCAACCTGGAAGGGATCTACAAGTGGGTGAGCTTTCTTCCCTCGCGCGTCGATCCGAACGTCTCCGTGGCCAACCGGTACCTGGGGGTCTTCCGGTCCGGGGCCCTGAAGCTGCGGGGCATCGATCTCCGCCGCTCCGACACGCCGCCCTTCGTGGCCGAGGCCCAGCAGTGCATGGTGGAAATCCTGGCCGGAGCGGGGACCCTGCAGGAGTTCGCGGCGCGGATCCCGGCGGTCCTCGACGTCCTCGCGGAGTACGCCTGGCGGCTCCGCAAAGGGCAGGTGCGCCTCGACGACCTCACGATCAAGCGCACCGTCTCGAAGGAGGCGGACGCGTACCAGTCGAACAGCCAGATCGGCCTGGCCAGCCGGCAACTCGCGAGCCGCGGCGTCCTCGTCCACCCGGGCGAGCGCGTCCGCTACGTGATCAGCGACGCCGACGCGGGAAACGTCGAGGAGCGGGTGCGGGCGGTGCCGCTCGTCGCGCCCGACACGCCCTACGACACGGGGAAGTACCTCGAACTCCTCTGCAAGGCGGCCGAGACGGTGCTGTGGCACCACGGGTACGACTGCAATCGCCTGCGCACATTCCTTGTCGCGCAGGGCGCGATGAGAGAATAACCAACGGCCAATGGCCAAATAACCAACAGCGGAACACCATTGGTCATTGGGATTTGGTCATTGGTCATTTCCCGGACGATGGCTGATGGCCAACGGCGAGAGGCCGGGGGCCACGCAGACGGAAAAAGAATAAGGGGAAACCGCCATGCCGGTTTCCCCTTGTGGCTTACAGCCAACGCAAGAAGTGATTACTGGATCGGACCGACCTTCACGACCTCGCCCCACCACTTGCAGGTCTGATTCGGCAGGCACCGGTCGCCCTGGGAGCGCTCGACGTCCCGCTTGGTGGTCGTCTCCGGCGTGCCCCGATTGACGGAATACCCCATGTGCCGCCAGGTGGCGAAGTGCGCCCCGTTCTTCTGGGTCTCTTCCAGGGCCAATTGCGTGCGCGCTGAGCAGGCAGACAGTGAAACCACGAATCCCACCGCCAGCAGCCCAAGAACCAATTTCCGCATTCGCGTACCCTCCTTTCCGGGTTCGAATATCAGGCCAGGAACCATCAAGACTGGGCTAATCCTACCCCGCGGATGACGGAAGTGTCAAGGAGAGTGCGTTTCCTGCTCCAGATAGGCATGCAATCGCTCACCTAAGCGCGAATTGCGATTGACCGCAGCGGCGTTCTTGACGGCGATGGCCACGGCCTTGCGCGTCCCCACCAGCACGAGCAGGCGCCTGGCCCGCGTGATGGCCGTGTAGAGGAGATTCCGCTGCAGCATGGGGAAATGGGTCGTGTGGACGGGGAGCACGACGATGGGATACTCGCTCCCCTGGCTCTTGTGGACGGTGGCCGCGTAGGCCAGTGTGAGTTCGTCCAGCTCGCCGAAGTCGTAGGAGACCCGCCGGCCGTCCACCGCCACGATCACGGCCTGCTCGGCGAGGTCCACCTCGGCGATCCGGCCGATGTCGCCGTTCCACACCTCTTTCTCGTAGTTGTTCCGCACCTGCATGACGCGATCCCCGACGCGGAAGACGCGCCCGCTCCGCAGCACCTCGCGCCCGTCCCGCGCGGCGGGATTCAGCCTGGCCTGGAGAACCGCGTTCAGCTGGGCCGCCCCCACCGCTCCCCGGTGCATGGGCGTGAGGACCTGGATGTCCTCGATCGGGTCCACCCCGTAGCGCGCGGGGAGCCGCCGGGAGACCAGGTCCAGGATCAATTGCTGGAGGCGCTCCGGATCCTCCTCCTGCAGGAAGTGGAAGTCGCTCGCCTCCCCCGCCGGATTCGGGGACAGGTCCGGCAACTCGCCGCGGTTCACGCGGTGGGCGTTCTGGACGATCCGGCTCGCCTCGGCCTGGCGGAAGATCTGCGTCAGGCGGACGGCGGGAATCCCTTCGAAGGCCAGGACGTCCTTGAGGACCGCGCCCGGTCCCACGGAGGGGAGCTGGTCGGCGTCCCCCACCAGGATGAGGGTGGCCGACGGCGGGATGGCCTGCAGGAGGTGGTGCATGAGGGGAAGGTCGATCATCGAGGCCTCGTCCACGATCAAGAGGTCCGTCTCCAGGGGACGGAGGCCGTTCCGTATGAAGCCCCCCTCGCGCGGGTTCCACTCCAGCAACCGGTGGATCGTCGCCGCCTCGCGGCCCGTGGCCTCGGCCATCCGCTTGGCTGCCCGCCCCGTGGGCGAGGCCAGGTGGATGCGGAGCCCCTTCCGCTCCAGGATGCGCAGGATGCAGCGCAGGATGGTGGTCTTGCCCGTCCCCGGACCGCCTGTGATGACGAGCACCTTCCGCGCGAGGGCCAGCCGAACGGCCGCCCGCTGCTCCGGCGCCAGCGCCATCCGGGTGGCCTCCTCGACCCAGGCGAGCGCCTTCTCCGCGTCGAGCGCCCGCACGGGATGGGGCGCCCGCACGAGCCCGACCAGGCGGCGCGCCGCCTGTTCCTCCGCCGCGTGGAGGGCCGCGAGATAGACGGCGCGGCCTCCGGGAAGCTCGTCGACCACGACCTGCTTCCCGCGGGCCAGATCGGCGAGGGCCGAAGCGAGGAGCGGGTGGGAGATCCCGAGGTTCGCCTCCGCCCGCTGGAGGAGTGTGGCCTCCAAGGCGTAGACGTGGCCCTCTTCCGTCAGCTCGTGGAGGACGTAGAGGATGCCGGCCCGGGCGCGCAGGGGCGAATCCTCGGGGATGCCCAGCTCCTCCGCGATGCGGTCGGCGGTCTTGAATCCGATCCCGGCGATGTCCCGGGCCAGCCGGTAGGGGTCCGCCTGCACCGTGGCCACGGCGGCCTGGCCGTACGTCTTGTAGATCCGGCTCGCATAGGCGGGTGAGACGCCGTGGCCCTGGAGGAAGAGCATCACCTCGCGGACCGCCTGCTGCTCCGACCAGGAGCGCCTGATCCGCTCGATGCGGATCGGGCCGATGCCTTCGACCTCGCGCAGGCGCTCAGGCTCGTCGTCGATGACGCGCAGGGTGTCGAGGCCGAAGGCCTCCACCAACCGCTGGGCGAAGATCGGACCGATGCCCTTGATCAGGCCGGAACCGAGATAACGCTGGATGCCGGTGAGCGTGGCGGGAGTGACCGTCTCGTAGCGCTCGACGGCAAACTGGTCGCCGTATTTCCGATGGGAGGTCCAAGCCCCGTGGACGCGGAGGGTCTCGCCCGGGGTCAGCGACGGGAGGTTCCCGACGATCGTGGCGGGAGGCCGGCCCGGGACGTCGAGGCGCGCCACGACGTACTGGGTCTCCTCGTTGACATAGGTGATGCGTTCCACGGTTCCCTGGAGGGACGTGCCGGCCGGCCCCGGGTTCTCGTCATTCCGGGGAAAGAGGGAAGGTGTCTTCATGGGGCCCGTCGCACGCCGCGCGGCGCGGCAGCTAAACCGTTCGCGCGCGCTCGCGGCGCGCCTCTGGGCTAGCTGGGAAACGTCCGGGGAGCCGACCACAGCCTGAAGAAGTGGAGCAGGCCACGCGCCCGCTTTGCCCCGCCGCGGTTCCCGCGCCCATCTCCCTTGCCGTACTTGGCGAGATAGTACTCCGGGTTGCTGAGGAAGTTTTCGAAATCCACGCTCGCCTCCCGAATGCACCGGCTCGTGTACAGGTCCCCGTAGTACTCCAGCTCTTCATCCGAAAGGCGCGGAACGGACCGATCTTCCTGCGAGTGCCCCATACCCCTCCTTTGTGCCGTAGGCCCACCCCCGCGAGCGAGGCTGGGTGAATATAGCACCCAGACCGGGAGGCGACAACGGGTAATCCCCGCGCTGGACAAGGATTCTCATGCCCCGGGCCCCCGGGCCTACCGTGGCAAACCAGAGAGGGGGAATGACCAATGACCAAATCCCAATGGCCAATGAACCCGAAGGTGCAGTTCAACCGCAAAGCACGCCAAGCGCGCAAAGGAATCCTCGTGTGGTTCACGCGCTTCCCGGAACGCAGCCCCCAGGGCGGACGGGGCAATTCCTGGTCGGGAGCTCCTCGGCTTATCCTGAATCCCTGTACCTCTTTGCGGTCTTGGCCTGCCTGCCGCGACGCGGGCGGCGCAGGCAGGCGAGCTTTGCGGTGAAATGATTGGGATGAAATGACAAGACGATGATCGCGCCACAGCCATTGGTCATTGGTCATTGGTCATTACCTCTGCGCCACTCGTCTCGGTCATGCATGGGCGTTGTCGCGGAGCGGCTCGGAGTATATACTCGCACCACCTGGCGCCTTGGCGGTTCAGGGGTTGCGGGCCAATCAGACAGGGGACACATTCGCATGGCGCGACTCGTCATGGCGGACGCGGAGGGGCAGATCCTCGATCACCCCTTCTACGAAATGACCGGCCGGTCCGGGGATCGGGTCGTCGAGGTGCCCCCCGAGGACCTCCTGCGCATCCCGGAGGGCACGAAGCTCTTCACCATGCCCGGCAGCCACCCCGCGGCCGCCGACCCACGCCGCGGCGGCGTTCGCGCCGTGGAGCGCGCCCAGATCGGCGGACGCCGCTTCGCCTGCACCACCGTGGCGGCGTTCCTGCCGCCGGGCTATACCCGGACGCTCCTGCCGGCCGCCCAGTATCCGAAGCCGGCGAAGCCGCTCCCCCTCTGGCCGTACACGGCCGTGGGCTGGGACGGCGATTCCTTCGTGGCCGCCAGTCTCCGCGTGGACCCCATGGACCACTCGGCCGCCCACCACTACGACGACCGGGAGCTCTTGCCACGCATCGAGGAAAAGAAGAAGCGCGCTGGCGAGAACCCCATCCTCGGCCAGCTCGTGCGCTGCGCCACCGAGTACCACTGCCTCGCCGCCAAGAACCTGTTCCTGGGCCGCTGGGAAGCGCCCCTGCCGGTGGCCAACAACTGCAACGCCGCTTGCGTCGGTTGCATCTCCTGGCAGCCCTCCACGGCGTGCACCGTGTCTCACGATCGCATCCGATACGCCCCCACCGCCGAGCACGTGGTGGAAGTGGCCCTCCCCTTCCTCAGCACGGTGCCCGAGGCCATCGTCAGCTTCGGCCAGGGCTGCGAGGGGGAGCCGCTCCTGGTCGCGGACGTGATCGCAGAGGCCATCTGGCGGATCCGCCAGGTCACGGATCGGGGCACCATCAACCTGAACACCAACGGAAGCCTCCCCCGGCGGGTCGAGCAGATCGCCAAGGCGGGTCTGGACAGCGTCCGCATCAGCCTGAACAGCGTCCTGGAGGCGTCCTACACCGGCTACTTCGTCCCCCGCTCCTACGGCTTCCCCGACGTCCTGGAGTCCGTCCGCGTGGCCAAATCCTGCGGCCTCTACACGACGATCAACTATCTGGTCTTTCCGGGCGTCACCGACCGGGAGGAGGAGGTGGAGGCGCTGCTCGCCCTGATCCGCGAGACGCGCCTGGACATGATCCAGATGCGGAACCTCTGCATCGACCCGGAGCTGTACCTTCAGACCGTGCCGCCCGCCCAGGGCAAGTGCGTCGGCATCCGCGCAGTGCTCCGAACCATCCGACGGGAATTCCCCCAGCTGGAGATCGGCTACTTCAACCGCCCCAAGGAGCTCTTCGGCACCCGCCTCTGCGAGACCCTGATCTTCTGACCCGGAAGGAATCCGCGGTTTTCCTCTCCGTCGGCTCCGCGGGCTGTCGTAGCTCAGTGAAAATGTCCGCTTAACAGCTCAGTGAAAATGTCCGCCCCCACCTCGCGCGCCCAGCGGAGTGGCGCGGGGCGGGGGCGGTTCACCGGCGCTTCCGGGCGCGAAGTTGGCCGGGGTCCGGCGGGGCG
>JBGPQZ010000138.1:0-8083 GCA_041489335.1 Methylomirabilia bacterium | reverse complement strand
CTTCTCCAAGTCGCCGAGGAGCCCCGTCTTCCTGAGGTACTCCGTGACCACCTTGGATCCAGGCGCCAGCGAGGTCTTCACGTGCGGCGACACTTTCAGGCCGCGCGCCACCGCCTTCCGCGCGACCAGCCCCGCCCCCAGCATGACCGAGGGGTTGGAGGTGTTGGTGCAACTCGTGATAGCGGCGATCACCACGGCCCCATGGCCGATCTCCGTCTTGGACCCGTCGAAGGCCACGGTGGCCTTCCGCCCGACCTCCTCGGCGGCAAGGCCGAAGCCCCGCTCCTTCAGCGGCGCCGTGAGGGCCTGCCGGAACGCAGGCTTCATCTTGGCGAGCGGCACACGGTCGTGCGGCCGCTTGGGACCGGCCAGGCTCGGCTCGACGCTCGTGAGATCCAGCTCCACGCTGTCGGAGAAGAGCGGCTCCGGGGTACCCTCCGTGCGGAAAAGGCCCTGCGCCTTGGCGTACCGCTCGACCAGCTCCACCTCGGCCGGGGTGCGCCCGCTCTTCCGGAGGAACCGCAGGGTCTCCTCGTCCACCGGGAAGAAGCCCACCGTCGCCCCATACTCCGGCGCCATGTTGCCGATGGTGGCCCGGTCGGGGAGGCTCATCTGGGCGAGGCCCGGCCCGTAGAACTCCACGAACTTCTCGACCACGCCCTTCTTGCGGAGTATCTGCACGGCGGTGAGGACGAGGTCCGTGGCCGTCACCCCCTCGCGCAGCTTGCCCGTCAGCTTGAAGCCGACCACCTGCGGCGGCACCATGTACATGGGCTGGCCCAGCATCACCGCCTCGGCCTCGATCCCGCCCACGCCCCAGCCCAGGACGCCCAGGCCGTTGATCATGGTGGTGTGCGAGTCGGTGCCGACGCACGTGTCCGGGAAGGCGACCATCCCATCCCCGTCCCGCTTGGTGAGGACGACCTTGCCGAGGAACTCCAGGTTGACCTGATGGATGATGCCCGTAGACGGCGGCATCACCCGGAAATTCGCAAAGGCCTTCTGGCCCCAGCGCAGAAATTCGTACCGTTCCCGGTTCCGCGTAAACTCGATCTCGGCGTTCTGGCGGATGGCATCCGGCGAACCGAAGGCATCCACCTGCACCGAGTGATCCACGACCAGATCCACGGGGACGAGCGGGTTGATCCGCTTCGGGTCGCCGCCCAGGCGTGCCATGGCCGCCCGCATGGCGGCGAGGTCCACCACGGCCGGCACCCCGGTGAAGTCCTGCAGGAGCACCCGAGCCGGCAGATAGGGCACTTCGACATCGCCAGGCGCCGCGGCCTGCCAGCGGGCCAGGTTCCGGACATCCTCCTCGGTCACGAGCTCGCCGTCCACCGAGCGCAGGACGGCCTCCAGGAGGATCTTGATCGAGAACGGCATCCGGTCCAGCCCGCTGGTGACGCCCGCCTGCTCAAGGGTGGGGAGCCGGAAGAGCGTGACCCGTCCCTGGCTGGTCTCCAGCGTCCCCCGCGCGCCGAAGGCATTCACTGTCATGGCACACCCTCCCAGTTGCCGGCTGAGTGAAGGCACCCGAAATGGCGGCCCATGATAGCCCACGAGTCGGCCGGAAACAAGCCGGCCGCGCCATGGTGAAGCCGGGCGGCTGAACGCAGCGGGAGACGATGTGAGTCCTTAACCGCGACTCGGAAGTCGAGGCCTCCGGACCTCGACTCACGCTCTCCGACCGACGGCGCACGCATTCTGGCCGAGCGCGCTCTACCGCAGCAGGAACCGCACCACCCGGGTGACGGTCTCGGGATCGTCCAAGTAGGTGCTGTGGCCGGCGCAGGCGGAGAAGGTGGCGAGCGTCGGCGACGGCGGCAGCCCGAGGCTGCTCTCGGCCGTGATCACGCCGTCGCCCGGCTGGCTCGCCCGGTCGAAGAGCGGGTGGTCCGTCTGCAGGCGCGAGAGGAACTCCACCTTCCCATCCACCGCGACGGCGCGCGCGGGCGTCGGCCGGCACTCGCTGCCGACCGCGAGGCGTCGGACGCTCTCCTCCGCAGGGTGGCGGCCGTCCATCCGCTGGTGCAAGGCGACGGCCCGTGCCAGCATCGTTACGACGAAACGCCGCCGCTCGCCGTCCGACGGCTCGCCGACAAGCCATCCGCGGTCGAGCCACGTCTGGAGGTGGTAGAGCGCGACCCGCTCCTCCGTGCGCTGGTTGACCAGGATCGGCACCCGGCCCTCGCCGTCGGGCGACGGGAGGAGCTCCCACGCCAGCGGCATGGTCGAGACCGCCTCGCGCAGCCCCAGTCCCAGCAGGCCGAAGAGACTCACGTCCTGTAGGAGCGCGCGGAACGCCTGGGCGGACCCGCGGTGCGGCGCGCCCAGCATCACGAGGCGATCCGCGAAGAGCGCCCCGGGCGAATTGACCTCGGCGGCGGCCGCGCCCTCGGCGAGCGGACAGTCGCGATCCCGCAGGGCATCCCGGCCGCCGTATCGCAGGTAGTACCGCGCCACGAATCCGCCCAGGCTGTGCCCCACCAGCAGCACCCGTGCCGCGCCGGTGGCCGCACGAATCCGCGCAATGCGGTGCGCCAAGCGACAGGCGCTCTCGGGTACGTCCCGCCGCCAGTCGTAGTAGAGGACGTACAGCGAGGCGATCCGCGTCCGATCCGCCCGCGCTTCCGGGGGGTTCTCGCGATAGTCCTTGTCGCGCGGCCGCTCGGGGTTCCCGCGGACGTACCCCGCCTCCTGAATCAGCCGCCGGATGAGTCCCTGCAGCCCACGCACGTCCGTCCCGCGGAGCGCCTGGTCGAGCCGGAGCGGAACCTGCGCCGGGTCGGTCCCGTCCACGGGGAAGCGGGGATCGCCGAGAGAACCGAGGGTCTCGGCATCGGTCCGGAGAGCCAGGGCGGAGAGGGGCAGGAGGCTGCCGCCGCGCAGCTCATGGCCCACCTCCCGGCTCACGCCCGGGACGAGGATGATCGGGGTCCGATCCGGCAGGAAGGTAGGCTGGGAGTCGTCCTCGGCTGGCGGCGGGCTTGGACCGCAGGCGGCGAGCAGAACGACGATACCGATGCCTGCCAAGGCGAGGCCGAGAAGCGATCGGCAGTGACGCGTCCTCATCGCGCTCTTTCCATCCCGCGCTGCCACTTCCCTTGCATGCCGGCCCTCCTCCATTTACAGTATAGAGCCTGGACCACCTGGCCGGCCACCGACTTCTTTGCCGCACGCACACCGACGCGGGAGGGTGAGCCGATGTTCGACGTCCACCTGCGCACGGAACTTCCGGTTGACTGTCTAATCAACCAATCCACTCGTCCACCGTTCACCCGACAGGGAGGACAGCCATGAACCCGATCGATCCGATTCTGATGGAGATGTCGCACGAGGCGGCGACCACCCGGCGGCTGCTGGAGCGCGTCCCCGAAGCGCACCTCGGCTGGAAGCCCCACGAGAAGTCCATGACCATGGGGCGGCTGGCCACACACATCATCGAGATCCCGGGCTGGATCGCCCACATCCTGGACCAGGACGCCTTCGAGGTCGGGGCCGGCGGCTACACCCCCAAGACCGCGGGGAGCGTCTCCGAGGTCCTGGAGCTGTTCGAGAAGAATCTCGGCCAGGTCGAAGCAGCCATCCGGCGACAGACGATGGAGCGGCTCTCGGCCCCGTGGCGCATCACCAAGCAGGGGCAGGTGATCGTGGAGATGCCGCGCATGGGCGTGATTCGCTCCCTCTTCCTCAACCACCTGATCCATCACCGGGGACAGCTCTCGGTGTACCTCAGGCTCAAGGACGTGCCGCTCCCCTCCATCTACGGCCCCACGGCGGATGAGCCGATGTGAGGGAATCGCGAATTGCCAGGACAAAAACAACCCTCCGCTTCGGCGATGATGCCGGCGGCCGCGTCCATCATCGTGCGCCTCCGTCGGAGGCGGCCGACGCAGAGCCTTGCCGGTGTGCGAGCCACAGGCCGAGAGCGACACAGGCGAGCCCCAGCAACGACATCGTGGAGATGCTTTCCGCAAGGAGCAAAGCGCCTAACCCGGCCGCCGTGATGGGGCTAAGCGCCAGGAACACGGTGACCTTCGTCGGCGTCGTGTGGTTCAACGCCCACAACCAGAGGTAGTAACCAACGCTGCTGCTGATCCCGATGAAGACGACGGCCAGCCAACCACCCGCGGTGAAGCGGGGCAAGGAGGCAAAGAACCCCTCCCCGGCGGCAAGCACCGCGAGGAACCCGACCGAAGCGAGCATGGCAAAGGCACTCACCGGCAGCGTCGGATATTTCCGTAGGTAGGGCCGGTACAAGACACTGCAAATGGCGCCGCTCAAGGCGCTCGCGAACACGGCCAGCTCCCCGACCCACTCATCGGCCGCGCCGCCCCGCTCCACCGCCTTCTCCCCAAGCGCGAAAGCCACCCCCACGATGGTCAACAGGACACCCAGGGTCTTCACCAGGGTGAGCCGCTCGCGACCGAGCGCCGTCGCGAGCATCATCGTCAGCAACGGCATGGTGGCGAAGATCAGTGCGGCGCGGGCCGAGGGAATGAATTGCAGCGCATAATTCAGCAGCGCGATCAGGATGCCGAACTGGGTGATCCCGAGTAGCCCAATCGGTAGCAGATCGCGCCGCTCGAAGCGTACGCGCTCGGACAGTAGCACGGGCGGCAGGAGACAGCAGAACCCAATCAAGTAGCGCAGGAATGCCAGCGAAGCCGGCGCAGTCTGATCGATGACAAACCGTGTGGCCACCATGGCCGCACCGACCAGGATGCCGGTTGCAGCTGCCGCGACGGGAGGGAGGAGCCCTACCATTCGCAGATGATCACAACTTCAACTCCCATGTCTCTCCGATCAGATCATGGCCGAAGCTATGGTGCGGCTCTTCGTGGACCAGGCGGAAGCCGGCCTTCTCGTAGATGTGCCGGGCGGCCACCAGGACGCTGTTGGTCCAGAGCACGACTTTCCGGTAGCCCATTTGTCGAGCGAATCGCACGCATTCGCTCACCAGGCGGCTGCCGATCCCCAGCCCGCGCGCCTTCGGCTCGACATACATCAGGCGCAGCTTGGCCACCGTCTTCGATTTTTTGACGAGGAACACGGAGCCGACGATCTCGCCGTCCCGCTCGGCGATCCAGCAGCGCTCGCGCTTGGGATCGAGCTTCTGGACGAATTTCGCCGCGATCTCCGCGACGAACGCCTCGAAGGTCTCGTCCCAGCCGTATTCCTGCGCGTAGAGCACGCCGTGGCGGTGGATGATCCAGCCCATGTCGCCGGGCTGGGGGGGCCGGAGGAGGTACGGAACCTTGGGTTCGGGGCGGGCGCCGAGCAGCTTCTCGATGGTGCGCATCGCCTCGATCAAGCGATGCTGCTCGACCGCGGACAGCTTGCTCAGCATGGCGCTGACTTCGTCATGCGAGCGTGCGTTGAGCGGGGCGAAGACCTCCCGCCCTCGCGCCGTCAGCGTCAAGTGACTTTGCCGACCATCGGCTTCGGAGGGCACCTTGCCGACCAGGCCGCGCTTTTCGAAGCCGCGCAAGATGCGACTCAGATAGCCCGGGTCCAATCCCAGCTCCTTGCCGAGTTCGGCCGCCGTAGGCTTCTCGCGGTGGGCAAGCTCGTAGAGCACGCGCACCTCGGTCAGGGAGAACGGGCTCCGGAGCAGCCCCTCGTGCAGCACGCCAATCTGCTTGGTGTAGAACCGATTGAAGCGCCGCACCGCGTCAACGCGCTCATCGATGTCGGTCTCGGTCATTCTCATCACCCCCATCGTCGTCTCTGGGAACCACACTCACCAGTAGGTGCCAATATCAACTATATGATTGACTGTGTCAAGTAGTATGTGATCCGACGACCTACGCTCGAAGACACGTGTCTTGACGGCCGGGAGCCAGCGGCGGCGGCTACCGCGGGGGTCGTGGAATGGGCGGCTCGGTATCCCCCGTCACCCCCTGCTCGCGGTCCACCGCCCGGAACCAGTCAGCCCGGATTTTTCACCGCAAAGCTCGCAAAGAGCGCAAAGAGGGACGAGACAGAGGGATTCGTCCTCGGACGACGGTCCCGAATTGTGTTGGCCCCCACGGGGGACATGCCGCCGGACCCCTTGAGATCTTTGGGCTTCTCTTCGCGTGCTTCGCGTGCTTTGCGGTTCAACTGCATTGTTCGGGGTCAGACAACACGCGAGCGGCGCGGCCGCGGGATTCCAGCTGCTCGAGGGAATCCGTGTGAGGGGGAGCCGGTGGTGATGCGGGGAGCTATACGGCCCTGACCCAGGCGGTGGGCAGAAAAGACTGGGCACCTCGGGTGAGGTGCCCAGTCTCGGGTGTTCGTTGCCTACCACGCCATGGCGTAACCGTCGCGGCGGGGGTCGGCGCCGCCGGCGAGCGTGCCGCTCGCCGGATCCACCGAGACCCCCTGCCCGCCCCCCACGACCCACGACCACTCCGGCAGCTCGCGGATCGCGTGCCCGCGCGAGACCAGGTCCGCGCGGACCGCGGCGGGAATCCGCGCCTCCGCGTCCACGGTCCGGTCCGTGTACACGCGGACGCGCGGGGCCTCGATGGCCGCCTGGATGTCCATCCCATAGACCAGGAGATTCAGGAGCATCTGGGTGGTCGTCTGCGGGATGCCGTAGCTGCCCGGTGTCCCCAACGCCGCGATCAGCCGGCCGCCCCTGAAGACCTGGACGGGGGCCATCCGGGTCTCCACCTTCCGGTGCGGGGCCAGGACGTTCGGGCTCTTCGGGTCCAGGTCGTTCCACATCAGCAAGTTGTTGAGCAGGATCCCCGTGTCGCCCGCGATGAAGCCGGAGCCGAACGGACTCCCCAGCGTCTGCGTGATGGAGGCGGCGTTTCCCTCGCCGTCCACGATGCTGAAGTGCGTGGTGTGCTCGCGCTGGTAGCCGTAGGGATCGCCTGGGGTGACGGCGCCCGCAGGCACCTCCGTGCTGTACCGCTCGCCCCCACAGGTGGCGGCCCGTGCGGGGTCGATCCGGGCGCGCTGCGCCGCGGCGTAGTCCTTGCTGAGCAAGCCTGATACCGGCGGATCAGGGATCGACTGGTACGCGATCCGATCCACCATGGTGAGCTTCACCGCCTCGATGACCGCGTGCAGCGCCTCTGCGCTGTTGTGTCCGAGGGCCACGAAGTCAAACCCCTCCAGGATGTTCAGGGTCTCCAGAAGCTGCATCCCGGCGGCCGGCGGCGGGACGGACGCCATCTCGTCGCCGTGGAAGGTGGAGAAGATCGGCGTGGTCCATTCCAGCCGAAAGGCCTCGAGGTCCCGCATCGTCAGCCATCCGCCGGCTGCCTGCACGGCTTCGCACAATCGCTCGCCCAAGTCGCCGCGATAGAGCGGCTCGGGCCCCTCGGCGGCGAGGAGGCGCAGGGTAGCAGCCAGGGCCGGGTGGGTGAGGATCGTCCCGGGTGGCGGGACCTCGCCGGTCGGGCAGAAGACCGGCAGCGCCTCGGGCGTCAGGCGCGCCTTGTGCTCGGCGAAGAAGAAGGCGCCCCGATGGGTGAGCGGGAATCCCCGCTCCGCATGGCGGATGGCCGGCGCAAAGACGTCCGCCGGCGTGAGGCGCCCGTACGTCCTGAGCGCCTCCCACCAGCCGGCGAAGTTTCCGGGAACCAGGCAGGACTTGGGCCCGCGCTGGAGATCCTGGGCGGTGCAGCCCTCGCGGCGCGCGGCATACGGGGTGCGTCCCATGAAGTCCAGGACCCTCCGCTCGCCCGACTTCCCCAGGGTGAGGAGCAGCAGCCCGTCGCCCCCGATTCCCGACATGAAGGGCTCGACCACGTTCAGCGTGGCCGCCGCGGCCACCGCGGCGTCCACGGCGCTGCCGCCCCGCCACAGCATCTCCATGGCGGCCGCGCTCGCCAACGGATGCGCGGTGCTCACCGCCCCCCGCGTGCCCATGACGGCCGGCCGATGTGCCCTTCGCTCCGTGCTCATGCGACCTCCCTACGGATTGCCGATTGACGACTGACGATTGGCACCTCCGTCAAATCGTCAATCGTCAATCGGCAATCGTCAATCGATATGGCTGGGGGACTAGGATTCGAACCTAGATAGCCAGATCCAAAGTCTGGAGTCCTGCCATTGGACGATCCCCCAGTGCATTACTGGACGG
>JBGPQZ010000137.1:0-8127 GCA_041489335.1 Methylomirabilia bacterium | reverse complement strand
ATCATACTGGATGTCCGTAAAAATCTCATGCATGGCCGGGTCATTCACGTTGGCTCCATCCACGTCAACAGCATGACTCGTTCCGCCTCCGCCGTGCATCGAGCTCGACCCCCGGATCAATCCGCTCCTGGTCCCCACCTTCACCGCCACCCTAGAGGCCTTCAGGGATGGGATCGCCTCGGGCGTCCTCCCGGGGCGGACGGCGTATTCCATCCGGGTGCTGATCATGGGGTACTCCGCCGGCATCACGCTAGCCGCCTTGCTCACGGCCTGCGCCGTGGGCACTCGGGTCGGTACGGACCTGCTGGAGACGTTGAGCTCCATGTTCAACCCGCTGCCCGCCATCGCGCTCTTGCCTCTGGCCCTGCTCTGGTTCGGCCTGGGGAACCCCAGCCTGATGTTCGTCATGGTCCACTCGGTCCTCTGGCCGGTGGCGCTCAACACCCATTCGGGGTTCCGGGCGGTCTCCAACACCCTCCGGATGGTCGGGCAGAACTGCGGACTGACCGGGGCCCGCTACATCGTCCGCATCCTGATTCCGGCGGCCTTTCCCAGCATCCTCACCGGCTTGAAGATCGGCTGGGCCTTCGCCTGGCGCACCCTGATCGCGGCCGAGCTGGTCTTCGGGGTGAGCGCGGGACAGGGGGGCCTGGGCTGGTTCATCTACGAGAACAAGAATCAACTTGAAGTGCCGAGCGTGTTCGCCGGGCTCTTCTGCGTCATCCTGATCGGCCTGGCGGTAGAGAATCTCATCTTCCGGAACATCGAGCTTCGCACCGTGCGTCGCTGGGGGATGCAGACGTGACCTCCCCCGGCGGCGGGGGAGGATGGCGGGAGGCCGCATGGATCTCATGCTGAAGGATCGCGTCGCGCTGGTCACCGGGGGGGCTCGGGGGATCGGGCGGGGGATCGCCCTGACGCTCGCCGGCGAGGGGGCGCGGGTGGCGGTGAACTACCGGGAGCGAGCCGACGCGGCGGAGGCGGTGGTGCGGCGAATCCGCGAGGGGGGCGGGGAGGCGGATGCCTTTCCCGGCGACGTCGGCCGATACGCCGAGGCGGAGCGGCTGGTGGCGGCCACCCTGGAGCGGTTCGGCCGGATCGACATCCTGGTCAACAACGCCGGCGTGGTGACGCGCCACCCGATTTTGGACGTCCCCCTGGAAGAGTGGGATCGCGTGGTCCGAACCAACCTCTACGGCTGTTTCCACTGCTCGCGGCTGGTCGGGCGGCACATGGTGGCGCGGGGCGGCGGGGGGAAAATCGTCAGCATCTCCTCGATCCACGGCCGGGTGGCCAAGGCCGGGATGGGCCCCTACTGTGCCACCAAGGCCGCCATCGACATGTTCAGCAAGCAGCTCGCGGTGGAATTGGCCCCCCACCGGATCAATGTGAACGTGGTCGCGTCCGGGACGATCATCACCGAGATCAACCTGCCGCTCTATCAGAGCACGAAACCCGAGGACGTCGAGAAGCGTACCGCGGTGCTCCACCGGGTGCCGTGGGGCGAGATCGGCCAGCCCGAGGACATCGGGCGGGCGGTCGCCTTCCTGGCCTCCGACGCGGCCCGCTACATCACGGGTGCCGTGCTCTACGTGGACGGCGGCTACACGGCGGACGGGACGCCGCGGCTTCCCTCCGGCGCCCGCGTGCCGTAACCGGCCGCCGGAGGGATTCCGGGAGCAGCGAAGATGGCGAGCTGGACGATCACCATGCTGGACACCGGGACCCAGACCCAGGACAAGGGGGTCATGACGTACCTCACCGACATGGGGCAGACGATCCGGATCCCCGTGACGGTGGCCCTGATCGAGGGCCCCGTGAAGATCCTGGTGGACACGAGCTTCCTGTCGGTGGAGCGGACCTGGGAGATCCGCCGGCGCAGGATCGTGCGCTCGCCGGCGCAGGAGCTCGCCGCGGCGCTGGCCGCGGCCGGGGCGCGCCCGGAGGAGATCGCGATCGTGATCCACACCCACCTGCATTACGACCACGCCGGCAACAATCACCTCTTCCCGCAGGCGCGCTTCGTTGTGCAGCGGGAAGAGTTACGGTATGCTCTGGCTCCCACCACCTTTGACGCCAGCGCCTACTTTGCCCCCAGCCTCGGGGTCACGCCCGATTACCTGGGGACCAAGTTCGAGCTGCTGGACGGGGACGCCGAGATCGCAGACGGGGTCCGGGTCATCACGACGCCGGGCCACACCCCGGGCCACCAGTCGGTCCTGGTGGACACGGCCGGCGGGCGCTACTGCATCACCGGGGATGCAGTGATGTGTTACGAGAACCTGGAGAAGATGATCCCCCCGGGGATCAATACCTCGATGATCGACTGCATGGCGTCCCTGGCCCGGATTTCCCGGGAGGCGGACCACGTGCTTCCAGCTCACGAGCCGAAAGTCTTCGCTTGTCAGCCTGCTCGTTTCCCGTGAGGAGGCCGATGGAATCCAAGGAGGTGAGGCAGACGCGGATCGTCGTGAATCGCAATGGAACGGTGGGTGAACTAATCCAATTGCCGAGGAGGGTAGGAATCATGCGAAACATGTTGCGCTGGACAGGTGTGCTCATCTTGGTCCTCGGGCTGGTTGGGTTCGTGGTGCCGTCAGCCCAGGCGGGCACCAAGATCGTCGTCAAGCTCGCCTCGGGGGTGGCGCCGGATCACCCGGAGAACATCGGTGCCAGGAAGATCAAAGAACTGGCGGAGAAGAAGGCCGGCGATCGCCTGGATCTCCAGGTCTTCACCGACAACCAGCTCGGCGACCAGCGGACCATGGTGGAGAACATGCGGAACGGCACCCTGGAGGTCACCTGGGTCACGGTGGGCTTCTTCGGGTCCTACGAACCGATCCTGAACGTGATCGAGAGCGGCTACCTGTTCCGGGATAGCCAGCACTCCTACAAGGTGTTCGACGGGCCGATGGGCGAGGAGATCCGCGGCCTGGTCGAGAAGCACGGGGTGAAGCTCCTCGGCTACTGGGAGGCCGGCCTCCGTCACATCACCAACAACGTGCGCCCCATCAACACACCGGCCGACCTGAAGGGGCTGAAGATCCGGACCCCTCAGGCAAAGTATCACTTGAATACCCTGAAGTACATGGGGGCCAACCCGGTGGCCATGTCCTTCGGTGAGCTGTATACCGCCATGCAGCAGAAGGTGGTTGACGGTCAGGAAAACCCCGTCTCCAACATCTACAAGTCGAAGCTCTACGAGGTGCAGAAGTACATCTCCCTCACCGGCCATCTGCACCTGACCCACATGGTCATGTACAGCGCCAAGCTGTGGGACCAGCTGCCGGCCGACCTGCAGAAGGTGATGCGCGAGGCGGTGATCGAGTCGCAGGAGACGCAGCGCAAGGCGGTCCGGGATGATGACGAGAACCTGCTGAAGGAATTGAAGGCGAAGGGCATGCAGGCGAATGAGGCCGACCGGGAGGCCTTCCGGAAGTCGGTGTTGCCGCTGCGGGATGAGGCCGTGAGGGAGTTCGGCCCCAAGGCCAAGGAGTGGATCGACAAGATCGAGGCTACGAAGTAGTTGCGAACCCTGGCGCGCCCGGGCGCGGGGGGATGATCCCCGCGCCCGAGGCTGCCCACTCTCTCTGAGGAGCGGGGTCATGAGGGATCTGCTTGCGGCGGCCGAGCGGGCGGTGAACGGCGTAGTCCGCTGGGTCGTCATCGTCCTGATGCTGGCCATGACGGTGACGGTGTCTCTCCAGATCGTGTTTCGCTACGTCCTCAACATCCCTCTCGGCTGGTCGGAAGAGATGGCCCGCTTCTCCTTCGTCTGGGTCTCCTTCTTCGGGGCCAGCGCCCTCATGCGGGTCCGGGAGCACATCAACGTCACGGTCTTCGTGGACAATTTCCCGGCGCGGCTGAAGGCGGTCTGCGTTTTCCTCGCGAGCATCTGCGCCCTCATCTGCGCTTATTTCTTCCTGGTCGGCGGCATCGCCCTGACGACCAATGAGTGGGCGCAGCTCGCGCCTGCCATGCAGATCCGCATGGGGTGGGTCTATCTGGCGATCCCGCTCTCGGCGGGGCTGATGGTGATCTGGATCGTGATCCAGACGATCGATTCGGCGCTCAAGCTCCGCGGGGAGGGCCGGTCATGATCCTCATCATCTTCTTCGGCGTCTTCTTCTTTACGTTGATCATCAGCGCGCCGATCTTCTTCAGTCTGGCCCTGAGTGCCCTGGCCCTGCTCTGGAACAAGGGGATGCTGGTCCCCCAGCTTGTCGTGCAGCGGATGTTCGCCGGCGTGGACTCGTTTCCCATGATGGCGATCCCGTTTTTCATGCTGGCCGGCGCCCTGATGGATACCGGGGGGATCTCCACGCGCCTGGTCCGCTTCTCCAATTACCTGGTGGGCTGGATCCAGGGCGGTCTGGCGCATGTGGTGATCGTGGCCTCCTGCTTCTTTGCCGGGATCACCGGGTCCGCCGTGGCGGATGCCAGTGCCATCGGCTCCACCCTGATCCCGCTCATGAAGAAGCGGGGATTCCCCGTGCTCTTCTCCGCGACCGTGGTGGCGGCCGCCGGCGTGGTCGGGCCGATCATCCCGCCCAGCATTCCCATGGTGATCTACGGCGTCATGGCCGGCGTCTCCATCGGGGCCCTGTTCATGGGGGGCTTTATTCCCGGGATCATGATCGGGCTGGGCCTGATGGCGGTGGTTTACGTGCAGGCCAAGAAACACGGATACCCGCGGGAGGCGGTCCGGCCTACTGTGCGGGAGTTCATCGAGGCCGCCATCAGCGCCTTCGGCGCCATCCTGATGCCGCTCATCATCCTGGGTGGGATCTTCGGCGGGGTGTTCACGGCCACTGAGGCCGCCGTCGTGGCCACGATCTACGCCTTCCTGATGGGGAAGTTCGTGTACCGGGAGCTGGCGTGGGGGCAGATGCCGGAGATCCTCTACAAGGCCGGGCTGAGCACGGCCATGATCCTGATCATCGTTGGGGTGGCGAATCTGGTCGGATACATCATGGCGGTGGAGCGGATCCCCATGATGGTGGCCGATCTGTTCCTGGGCATCACGACCAACAAGTGGGTCATGATGCTCTTGATCAATATCCTGCTGCTGATCGTCGGCTGTTTCATCGACGGGGCCTCGGCCCTGATCATCTTCACGCCCGTCCTGCTCCCGCTCATCTACAAGCTGGGGATCGATCCCATCTATTTCGGGGTGGTGATCACCGTGAACCTGATGATCGGCACGATCACGCCGCCGGTGGGCCTCTGCCTCTACGTGGCCTGCGGCATCGCCGACGTCCGGCTGGAGCAGATCAGCCGGACCATCATCCCGTTCCTGATCATCGAGGTGGTGGTGCTGTTCCTCATCACCTACATCCCGGAGCTGATCATGTTCGTCCCGCACCTCTTCGCCCCAAAGTGAGCGAAGCAAGACCGTTCGGCCGTTCGGCGGGACGCGCGCTCCAGCACCCCTGAACGGCCGAACCGCCGAACCGCCGAACCGATGAACGCCGTTTCCTTTCTCGGGAGTAATCGCATGGATCGCATCGTATCCGTGAGCACCATGGCCTTCGATGGCTATTCGCTGGAGACGGCGCTGGACGAGCTGGCGGCGCTGGGGGTGCGGCACGTCGAGCCGGCCAGCGTGGACAAGATCTTCCAGCACCTGGTGGAGGAGGACTTCTGCCCGACGCGGGCGAATTGGCTTCGCAAGGAACTCGACGCGCGCGGCCTGAGCTGCCTGTCCCTCTCGGCGCACATGGACCTCACCGGCGCGGACTCGGTGGAGCGGTTTCACCGCCGGCTGGAGTTCGCCCGGAACATCGGCGCCCGCTGCGTGAACTCGATTGCCGGCCCGACGGGAAGGCTGGACGTATTCAAGAGGAATATCCCGGCCATCGCCGACCGGGCGAGGGATCTGGGCGTCGTGGTCGCCCTGGAAAATCATGGGGATCTCCTGGATCGGGAGCACCAGATCCTGGAGTTCATCCGGGAAATCAACCACCCGGCGATTCGGGTCAACTACGACACGGGGAACGCCTGGTACTACTCGAAGGGGGCGATCAATCCGGTGGAGGAGCTGGCCGAGCTCGCGCCCGTCGTGGCTCACGTCCACCTGAAGACCCCCAAGATCGTCGAGGGCCTCCTGCGCTGGGTGGCCCTGGGCGACGGTGCGCTGGATCTGTCCGGGCTCGCCCGTGTCCTGAGAGAGCGGATGCCGGGAGTTCCCGTGAGCTATGAGCTGTCCCCCCGGCAGCGCGCCCGGGACTTCGAACCGCGCTGGCGGGCTCCCGAGGTTCCGCCCCTGCCCGAGCTCCGCGCGACCATCGCGCGCTCGCTCGCGGCGCTGGAGGGCGCGCTGGCCTGGGGGCGTCGCCATCGAAAGGAGGGATCCGTCTTGACAAGCACGACACGGCCGGGTCCCCCATGATGGAGTGGGAGCTCCAGTGGATCAGCCGAATCACAAGCCCTGCCGACTCGATCGGAAGACACTCGCTGCGGCGGTTCGGACGCTGACACGCCGCGATCCGGCCCTGCGGAGGCTTGTGCGTCGTGACGGGCCGCCGCCATTGTGGGCTCGCCCGGTGGGGTTTGCGACGCTGATGCGCATCATCCTTGAGCAACAGGTATCGCTCGCGTCGGCACGGGCCACGTTCTCCCGTCTGCAGGCTGCGGTCGGCGTTGTATTACCTCGGGCGGTTGTTGCCTTGGGCTTCGAAGGTCTACGGAGCGTTGGCTTCACAAGGCAAAAGGCGAGGTATGGGTTCGATTGCGCTCAAAACATCCTGGCCGGGGCGTTCAGCCTGTCTGCACTCGCTCGGGCCGGTGACGATGCAGCGCGCGACGAACTCATGCGGGTGCGAGGGGTGGGCCGGTGGACCGCCGACATCTATCTGGTGATGGCGTTGCGACGGCCGGATATCTGGCCCACCGGGGATCTGGCCCTTCAGCACGCTCTGATGCGAGCGAGGCGACTCTCGTCGTTACCGTCGACGGCGGAGGCAGCCCGTCACGCAATGGATTGGGCTCCTTGGCGCGCGGTGGCTGCCCGGATCTTGTGGCATGCTTACCTGTCGGAACGCCGCCTAGCACGGCGATCAGGCGGGCGGTACGCAGACTCATCCGTTGGTGAATCCAAGCGTCTGCGGTTGGGTACGGCCGCTTAGCCTTGCCGTTCGGCGGCGCGTCGGGGGTGCCACGTGGTGCTCGTCGCTCTGGTTCTCAGCCTCTTCGTCGCGGCCTTGGGTGCGCTGGGTGTCGTCTCACCTCGGAGGCTTTTCGACATCGTCCGGGGCTTCCAGAGCCCGGCTGGGCTTTACGCCGCGGCGGTGCTGCGCGTCACCCTGGGCGTGGCGCTCTATTTTGCCGCGCCTACCTCGCGCGCGCCCGGGGCCGTTCGCGTCCTGGGGGTCGTGATCCTCGTGGCGGGTCTCATCACGCCCCTGTTCGGGCTCGAGCGCTTCGCACGGATGCTCGATTGGTGTTCTGGGCGCGGGCCGGCCTTCATGCGCATCTGGGCGGGCCTGGCCCTCACGATCGGCCTCCTGTTGGCCTACGCCGTCCTCCCCTGACTTGCACGCGGCCGCCGCGCTGGAGCCAATAACCGCCCTGTCCCCCTCACCGAGTGGCGTTACCTCTGGGGCGGCAGACGGAGCGGCCGAGCTCCGCGAGGTGCTCCTGGAGGTGCTGCCTGGCGATCTCGGCGTTGGCGGGGTCGCGCCACTTCACCTGATTCAGGCGAACGACGGCGTTGCACAGGTGCGGGGCATCGAGTCTTCCCGTGGTGTCGTGGTGGGGGAGATGCCGCACCGACTTTCCCTCGCGCGCGTTCTCGACGACCGCGAAGGCCGTATCGGGAAGCCGCCGAACGTACGCCCGGCTCCACGTCGCGGCGTCCGCGGGCAGCCCGCTCACCAACAGAAATCCGAGCCCTGCGACGGTCACCCATCTTCCACGCATGGCCTGCCCTCCCCTCTTCCTCGCCTCACCGACCATTGTCGCGCTCAACACGGGCGGTCCGATTGACGCTCCGGCGTTCCTCTGGTAGGGTTCGGCTATCGGCACTCCCTTTCAGACTGACAGGAGCCCTCCATGTCCGATCCCGGGAGGATTCACTTCTTCCTCTACCAGGGTTGCCTGGTCCGCGTCCCTACCGACGATCTCGTT
>JBGPQZ010000136.1:0-8133 GCA_041489335.1 Methylomirabilia bacterium | reverse complement strand
TTCGGCTATAGCGTCTTCGAGCACACGGAGCGCGGCATCCGCTCAGAGCTGTGGGTGTACGTGGCCCTGGACGCGCCGATCAAGTTCACGGTGTTGAAAGTGCGAAACGAGTGTGGCCGATCCCGCCGGCTCTCTGCCACGGGATACGTGGAATGGGTGCTGGGAGATCTGCGGGCGAAATCGACAATGCACGTGGTCACCGAAGTTGACCCCAACAGCGGAGCGCTCTTCGCGCGGAACCCATACAACACGGAGTTCGCCGACCGGGTTGCCTTCTTCGACGTGGACGATGCGACTCGGAGTGTGAGCGGCGACCGAACTGAATTCCTTGGGCGCAACGGCGCGCTTCGGAGTCCGGCCGCAATGAGCCGGTTGCGGCTTTCCGGGAAGGTAGGGGCCGCTTTGGATCCCTGCGGCGCGATCCAAGTTGCATTCGAGCTAGCCGACGGGCAAGAGCGCGAGATCATCTTCAGGCTCGGCGTAGGGCGAGACGCCGATGACGCCAGCAACCTGGCGCGTCGCTTCCGGGGATCTGCTGCGGCGCGTGGCGCGCTCGAAGCGGTGTGGCAGTACTGGAATCACACGCTCGGCGCAGTGCAGGTGGAAACACCGGACCCGTCCCTCGACGTGCTGACCAACGGCTGGCTCCTGTACCAGACCCTTGCGTGCCGTCTGTGGGCGCGGAGCGGATACTACCAACCGGGGGGCGCCTTCGGTTTCCGCGACCAGTTGCAGGACGCGATGGCGCTCATCCACGCCGAGCCACGCCTCGTGCGCGAGCACTTACTCCGCTGCGCGGCCCGTCAGTTCCGGGAGGGAGATGTCCAGCATTGGTGGCATCCCCCCTCGGGCCGGGGCGTGCGGACGCACTGTTCGGATGATTACCTCTGGCTGCCGTTGGCGACGTGCCGCTACGTGCTGACCACAGGGGACACCGGGGTGTTGGATGAACCCATCCACTTCGTCGAAGGCCGCCCGGTAAACGCGGAGGAGGACTCGTATTACGATTTGCCCAGCCGGTCTGAAGAAGCCGCCAGTTTATTCGAACACTGTGTGCGAGCCATCCTGAGGGGTCTCAGATTTGGGGAGCACGGCCTGCCGCTCATGGGCTCAGGCGACTGGAACGATGGCATGAACGCTGTGGGCGAACACGGCACAGGTGAAAGTGTCTGGTTGGGCTTCTTCCTATACGAGGTGCTCATGCGGTTCGCCGAGGTTGCCCATAGGCACGGTGACGCATCCTTCGCCGAGCGTTGCCAGGGGGAGGCGGCTCGGGTGCGCGGGAATGTCGAACAGCACGGCTGGGATGGTGCGTGGTATCGCCGCGCGTACTTCGACGACGGGTCGCCGCTCGGGTCGGCGAGTAATCCCGAATGCCAGATTGATTCGATTCCGCAAAGCTGGTCTGTTTTATCCAGGGCGGGCGACACCGAGCGCTCGCGCATGGCAATGGACGCGGTGGATAAACGCCTCGTTCGCCGGGACCATGCGCTGATCCAACTCCTGGATCCGGCGTTCGACAAGTCGAATTTGAATCCTGGCTATATCAAAGGGTACGTCCCGGGGGTGAGAGAGAATGGCGGACAGTACACGCATGGGGCGATCTGGGCGGCGATGGCGTTCGCGACGTTGGGCGACAGTCGGCGGGCGTGGGAATTGATGGCAATGCTCAACCCGGTGAACCATGCCAGGTCTCCGGAGGCGATTGCGACCTACAAAGTAGAGCCGTACGTCGTTGCGGCCGACGTCTATGCGCTCTCGCCGCACACCGGCCGCGGTGGATGGACATGGTACACGGGCTCGGCCGGCTGGATGTACCGGCTGATCATGGAATCACTCCTGGGGCTGAGGCTGGAAGTGGACACGCTGCGGGTTGCGCCGTGTCTCCCGGCGGATTGGACCGGGTTCACCGTGCACTACCGGTATCGGGAAACTGTGTACCACATCGCCGTCCTGCAAACGAGCGCCGGAAATGGCGAGATGGGTGTGACAGTTGATGGGGTTGAGCAGGACGACAAGGCAATTCGCCTGGTTGACGACCGTCTGGAACACGCGGTCGAAGTGAGAATGCCCGCCCCAGGCGGTAAACGCAGCGTGTAGGATGGTCGCTCCAAGACGTCGCCAGGGCATCTGACGCGAGACGTTGTCGTCAGCCACATGCTTCCAGGGCGACCACGTGAGGGGCGGCCCCCTCTTCTTCAGCGGTCAGCGGCGGCGCCCCCCGGCTCCGCATCACGCGGAGCGGTCGTCGTACTCGCGAATGCAAGCCAGAAACCGCGGACCAAGCTCCTGAAGCTTGCGCAGACCCACTCCCCTGACCTGCAGGAATGCCTCCTCGGTCGTGGGGCGTGCTCGCGCCATCTCGCGCAGGCTGGCGTCGCTGAAGATGAGGTAGGGCGGAATGCCTCGCTCTTCGGCCAGGGTCCGGCGGAGGGCGCGGAGGGTCTCGAACAGCTCGTCGTCGCTCGCCTGGCCCAGACCCGGCAGCCCGCCCGCGGGTGCGGGGCGGGACGGCTTCGCCCGCGCGGGCCGGGCCACCGTCCGGACGAGCGGCACCGTCTCTTCTTCCCGCAGGACCCGGTGGCCGCGTGCGGTGACCGTGAGCGTCGGGTACTCGCCGTCCTCGCGGGCCAGGCACCCCTGCCCCTCGAGCTGCGCGATCCAGCTTCGCACCGTGGCCTTCGGGTGTTGTTGCAGCAGGCCGTAGGCGTCCAACCGGACGTGGCGCAGCTTGGCAATCCGGGCGGTGTCGGCCCCCCGCAGGACGTCCGCCACGTAGTCGGCGCCGAACTGCTCCCCCATCTCGAGGATGCAGGCGAGGATCTGCCGCGCCAGCGCCGCCGAGCCGTCCTGGACGGCTACCTCACCCAGGCAGACGTCGCACGCGCCGCACGCGTCCGCGCCGTAGGACTGGCCGAAGTATTCCACCAGGAAGCGGTGGCGGCAGACGGCACCCTGACAGTAGTCGTACATCTCCCCGAGCTTGGGGAGGGCGCCCGGCGCCGGGAGCCCCTCGGCCATCAGGATGGAGCGCCAGAGCCCGAAGTCGCCGCCGGAGTAGAGCAGCAGGCACTCCGCCGGCAGGCCGTCGCGCCCGGCCCGGCCCGCCTCCTGCTGGTAGTGCTCGATGGACTTGGGCATGCCGGCGTGGATCACGAACCGCACGTCGGACCGGTCGATCCCCATCCCGAACGCCACCGTGGCCACCACCACATCCGCCCGCTCCGCGATGAAATCCTCCTGGGCGCGCCGGCGCTCGGTATCGGCCAGGCCGGCGTGATACGCCACCGCCCGGTAGCCCCGCGCTCGCAGCGCCTCGGCGAGATGGTCCACCTCGGCCCGGCGGATGCAGTAGACGATCCCGGCCGTTCCCCGGTGCCGCGTGAGCGCCTCCGTGACCTGCCGCAGCCGGTCCGTGCGTTGGCGCACCCGGTAGATCAGGTTCGGGCGGTCGAAGCTGCCCACCAGGATCTCGGGGTCCCGCAGCATGAGTTCCGCGGCGATGTCGGTCCGCACCCGCGGCGTGGCCGTGGCCGTGAAGGCGTGGATGGCCACGTCCGGGAAGACCTCACGCAGCACCTTGAGCTGCCGGTACTCCGGCCGGAAGTCGTGCCCCCACTGGCTGATGCAGTGCGCCTCGTCGATGGCGAAGAATGCCACCCCGGCGCGCCGCAAGAGCCCCAGGCAGCTGGGGAGCACCAGCCGCTCCGGGGCCACGTAGAGGAGGTGGTACCGGCCGAGAAGGAGGTCGACCCCCACCGCGCGCCGCCCCTCGGCCGTGAGGGTGCTGTTCAGGAACGCGGCCGGCACGCCGGCGGCGGTGAGCCCGTCCACCTGGTCCTTCATCAGGGAGATGAGGGGCGACACCACCACGGCCAGCCGCCCCAACGCCGCTGCCGGCGCCTGATAGCAGAGCGACTTCCCGGCCCCCGTCGGCAGGATGACGACAGAGTCCCGCCGCGCCAGCACCGCCCCGATCGCCTCTTCCTGGAGCGGCAGGAGCGTATCGTAGCCCCACACCTGCTTCACAATGCGCCGAATATTTTCCACTCGCACTTCCTCTCTGTCTTCCGGCGGATCCCTCGACCCCCGGGGCCCCGGGGCGGCCGGCATTCTACCCGGACCGCAGCCCAGCGCAAGATGAATCCGCCGGTTGCCACGCCCTCGATCGCGGCGCTGCGGAACGCGGGGCACGGGACGGCGCCGCGGCGAACCTCGTGGGGTCGGAGGACGGGTTGCGCGCTGGGACGGGGGCGACCTCCGGAGAGGCGGGCCACCTGCGGAGTCCCGATTCTCCCCCGGAGGCCGCAATGGCGGCAGGCGCCGCTGCAGGCGGCGTCCCCTTCGGCACAACCGATCGCGTGGCTTCGGGGGATCGCTAGGCGCGGAGGCACTCGCTCATGCAACTGGAGCAGGCGCCGGCGCCGGCGCGGAACGAGGCACAGGCGTACTTGTTGACGCCGTAGCGCTGGCCATCCGCCGGCTCGGCGAGCGCGCCCGCAGGGCAGCGGCTGATGCAGTCGCCGGCACAATCCGCGCAGGGGTCGGCCACCTCGCGCCGAGTGGAGGGGAGCGGCGCGTTCGTGAGGAGGCAGGCGAGGCGGACCCGCGGCCCGAGCTTCTCCGTGACGAGCAGGCTGCTTCGCCCGATGCGACCCAGCCCCGCATACTCGGCGGCGTGCTTGAAAGAGAGGATGCCGCGCTGGAAGCGCGCATCCACGGGCGTGCCCTGGGAGGGCAGGGGCAGGGTGCGGTACCCCTCGGCGCGCAATACCTTGGCGAGGCCATAGAGGGCGCGATTCAGCCGGCTATTCATGAAGTCGACGTGCGGTGTGTACAGCTCGCGCGCCGCCGCTTCACCCATCAGCTTATCCGGCTCGACCAGCCGCAACACCTCGGGGAACAGCTCCACGCCCAGGACCACGATGGAGCGCGCCTCGGGCATCAGGAGCGCGGCGGAGTCGTGGAGCGGCGTGCCGGCGGCGTCCGACACGGCCGCCACGCCGCAGAGATCGATGTCGCAGAGAGAGGCGAAGGCGCGTTCGCGCAGGGCCGACTCGTCGGTCGCGGTTGCCATGAGTTACCTCCGTGCGCTCAGGAACGATGAACCCGGATTGGGATGAACTCGTACCGGGCGAGTCTCGCACCGGCGCCCCGCCCTGTCAACGAACTCCCGGCCAGCGGGGGGCACCCCCGCCCTCACTCGGCTCCTCCGCCAGCCCCCCAAGGGGCTCGGCCCCTTCGATGTCGTGTCCCTGTAACCCACGGGAGCTCCCCGCTGTCCGCCCGAGCCCGAATACTTCACCCCGGAGACACGGAAGCTGCGGAGAGCACGCGTTTTTCCGGGTCACCGGGCCAACCCTTGGCGGGCGCGGCGCAGCGCGTCGGCGTACCCCTCGGGGAGCTTGACAGGTGTTCCCTCGGGCGACCACCAACGGGGGACTTGCGTGTAGATCCAGACGTATTCGTCGGCGACCTCGAGGGCCTTCCGAAGGCTCGTCTCGAATGCTTCGGGCGTGTAAAAATTCTTGCTCGCGTCGACGCCATCCCAGGCTGTGCCATTCAGGTCGTAGTCCATCCAGAGGCCGAAGCTCACCGAGAGGATGCGGCGATACTTCGTCGGGTCGGCGACGATGGGCAGAAGCGTCTCTGTTATCGTGTGGTAGGCGGCGGCGAACTTGGTGGTGTCCTGCTTGTGGAAGTAGGCAGGCTCGTACCCGTCCACCAAGCGGGTGCGACCTCTCGCGGCGTCCACCATGCCGTCCAGGAACGGGGCCAGCAACCCGTACTCGCAGTCGGCGAGCGGCGTCTTGCCGCCCTGCGTTTCCAGCCAGGGCACGCTGTAGCCGAACGTGAGGAAGACCGTCAGGTTGGGATAGCCCTGCTGGAAGGCTTCCATGACCTCTCGACCGCGCCGGCGCACCTGGGCGGCGTATGCGTCCCACGATTGTGTGCCGGCGTCGCGCTGCTTGCGGTAGTTGAACAGGGGCGCGTCGTACTGCTCGGTGTCAAACATGATGCCCACGGCTTTTCCCTCGCGGGCGATGCGCGCGGCCAGGCGGGCATTGCTCTGGATCGCCGAGAAATCGTCGAACCAGTCCACATCGCCGGGGACGGTGTTGAAGCGCAGGAAATTGTGCGTGAAGCGATCGAACCGCGTGGCCGTGAGGTCGGCGAGCGCCGGCTGGAGTTCGGCGTCGGTGAAGGCGCGCGTGCTCCAGGCTTCCCACAGGAAATTGCCGGGTGTGCCGTCGGGCCTGGTGTAGGTGACGTGAAACACGCAGCCGTCGAAGGGGCTGCGCTCCATCTCGGCGAGGTGCCGGCGCATGAACGCCGTGTCCGGCTCGTCCCAGCCGAACTCGATCAGCTTCTTCGGCGAGACGCTCGCACTCGGCTGGACGGTCGCGCAGCCGAACAGGGCGCAACTCAAGCCCAGACCAAGGATGAGCAGCGGCCACCGTGTCATGGCCCGCTTCGCCCTTGGTTTCCCGCAAGTCTCAGCACGTCGGCCAACCTTTGCGTGAACCACGGCGTGAGAGGGAACGTGGAAAAAGATAAGCGTCGTAACCCGCGTGGCGTCTCCAGAGGACGCTTAGCTTCCCTGCCGGACGCTTCCGTAGACGGCCCGTCCCCGGGCCGCGATTCCCTTGTGATCAGGCGTGGATCGCGTCGGTCGCCTCGACCGGGGAGAGCGGGTGGCCGGCGAGGTGCGCCTCGACGAGCCGGCGGGTCTTGGATCGGAAGAACTCCTTCTCGGCGTCGGTCCAACTCCACGGCTCGGCCCGGTCCGGGAAGCCCCCCTGGACCAGCGCGGCCAGGCGCGGGAAGTCCTCGGGAACTTTGTACCGGAAGAACTTCACCCCGGCGGCCTGCGCGTACTCCAGGTCCCGGGTCGCATCGCCGACGAAGAGCACGTCCCGGTAGCCGCGGGCCTGGATCCGCCGCAGGAGCTCGGCCTTGTCGGTCCCGCCCCGCCGGTTCGCCCCCCAGACGGCCCGGAACTGGCGGGGGTCGTAGCCGTGCCGGACGAGGTCGGCCTCGACCAGATCCTGCGGCACGCCCGAGGCGATGTAGAGGTCGAAGTCGGCGGCGAGCCGGGGAATGGTCTCCAGGGCCGTGGGGTATGCCTTCCAGTACTTGGCGGCCGCTGCGTCGTTGAGGGCGGTGTAGACCGTGTCGTAGGCGCGGCGCACGCTCTCATACTCGGCTGCGAGTTCCGGCTCGACGAGGAGCCCCGCCGGCACCTCGACCGCGACCGGCCGGTCGTGAATCACGGAGTTCACGAGGGCCGCGAGCTGCTGGAAGCGCGGGGCGCCGGGGTAGTGCAGGAGGCCGCGCAGGAGGCGCTCCACGTCGAGGCCGGGATCCCGGGGGTGGAGGAAGCGCCGGAAGCCGGTGGCCGCGCAGGCGACGTAGGCGGCGTACATGATGTGCACGCACTTGTCATAGCCGCTGTGGACCAGGGTGCCGTCGAAGTCAAACGCGATGGCTCTGTCTTTCATGGTGCGCCACGTTCCCCGGCCTGCGGCGGGGGCAACGTCGAGGCTGCCCGCCGGTCCGCTTCAGCTGGCGGGTCGGGTGGGTGAGGTGAGAGGAATGTACGGCGAGCATGCCGCGGCCCCGCTGGCGTTGTCAAGGGGGAATCCGAGGTGAGACGGGACACCCCGTATTGGTCTTAGGCGGCCGCTCCCGCATTGTCGGAATCGGCCTCGCGCTTCCACAAGACGATACCAAGCCACGTCGATCTCGGCGATCGGCGTCGAGCCCTCCAGGACGCGAAAGCCCCACGAGAACCACCGCCTCGGGACTGCCGTGAACCTGTCGTAGGTCATGCTTAGGCCTCCAGCCCCTTCAGCGCCTCAGGGCCTCCCTGGCCACCACGCCTCGTGGCGTTCGGCTGCGAAGGCCCAGCACGCCGCCGGCCATGAGAGCATGGCCGCGTCGTCAAGTCTGGCTCGTCGGACCGAAGGGCGATTCGGAAGACTGCGGGCCCGCCCCGGAAATCCCGACTGACCCCGGAGTCCCTGGCGGTCGGACTGAACCGTCGGTGTAGCCCCATCGCTTACTCGTTTGAGTGGATGGCGCTCTTGAGCATGGCCAGCGCGTCGGTTACGACGTGCTGCTGGCCGTCAT